>JBDRNI010000001.1:0-6830 GCA_043811335.1 Candidatus Omnitrophota bacterium
AAAAATGAATCCAACGCTAAAAGCGATGTCGACCTTTTTATTCTCGGCAATGTCGATGAAGACACCCTTCTTCCTGAAATTAACAAACTGGAAGAAACCCTTCATCGGGAAATAAACTACAGCCTCTATTCCAGAAAAGACTTTGCTAAAAAGAAAAATAATAAAGATTCTTTTATCAAAGACGTTATTGAAAATAAAAAGATTTTTTTAATTGGAGATGAAAATGACATTTAATGCTTTTGTTGAAAAATATAAAAAGCAAAACCTCATCAAAGAACAAAGATCTGATTTCCAGGGGATTGAAACAATCATAGCAAGAGCACATGAAGAAATAAGGATCGCTCAAGCTAATATTGCAATTGACGAGGGTACTTCTTTCACCATAGCGTATACTTCTATGCTTCACGCCGGAAGAGCGCTAATGCTAGCAAAAGGCTACCGGCCAAACAACGGCTATCAACACAAAACGGTTGTCGACTTCGCGGCTATGGTTCTTGGTGCTGAATTTAAGACTTTAACGCAACATTTCGAAAAAATGCGAAGGAAACGAAACCTTTTTATCTATGAATTAAGTATTTCTATATCAGAAACTGAAGTCGAAATAGCTTTGAAATCTGCCGCTACATTCATTACCGCCATTAAGAACATCATCGAAAAAGAAAATCCCCAATTTAAGTTTAAGTTTTAGGGCTTCCTTCAGAGATAAACTAGAGAGCTTTATCCACCTTTTTTCATTTAATCTTAGTTAATTCCAAATTATCCGCCATTCATAACAAATATAAATACAAAGAAATTCCCGAATATTGCGAAAATAAGGATTAACTGGAAAAGATTAACTAAAGGCGCTTTTAGAGATACAGAGATAAGGGTTATTGGTTTTCTGCGATTAGGGACAACTTCTTGGCGCGTGACCAGTTTTTGATCTGAATTTCGCGTTTTCTGGCTGTGGATTTGTCGGGGTGGGGTTCCTGGCAGATAAGCGTTACTGGGAGGCGCATGCGGGTGTACTTGCTTGCTTTTTTCTGATTGTGTCTTTTGACTCTTTCCGTAACGTTCGTGGTTATGCCGGTATACAGCATTCCGTCGGAGCATTTTAGGATGTAGAGGTGCCACATGATTTTAGTATACCACGGATTTACGAAGCTTAGTCCCTTGAAGTTGGTCCCTCGGCTCGGCCTTTGGCCTCGCTCGGGATCAATTATAAAAAATCCCGGGGGTTTCGCCCCGGGATTTTTTATAATTGGTGAGCCGCCTTGGTCTCGAACCAAGCACAACCGCCTTAAAAGGGCGGTGCTCTACCGGATGAGCTAGCGGCCCGTGATTTTTTGTGCGCGTCCTATCCGAGTATCTCTTTTTCTTTCTCGGCCAGGACGGTATCAATTTCTTTTATGCACTTGTCTGTGAGTTTCTGGACAAGATCTTTTGTCGTGAACTTATCGTCTTCCGTCATCTTGTTATCTTTTTCAAGCTTGCCGGATTCTTCGTTTGCGTGGTGACGGCTGTTGCGCACGGATATTCTGCCTTCTTCCGCTATCCTGTGTAATACTTTCGTGAGTTCCCCGCGGCGTTCTTGCGTAAGCTGCGGCATTGAAAGGCGCAGCACCCTGCCGTCGTTCACGGGCATTATCCCGACGTCTGAAGCAAGCACTGCTTTCTCTACTTCCGCGAGCGAACCTTTGTCCCACGGCTGTATCACTATGAGACGCGGCTCCGGTGTGGTCACGCCGGCTAATTGTTTCAGCGGGGTCTTCGTGCCGTAATAGTCCACCTTGATGTTTTCTACCAGACCCGGATGGGCGCGGCCGGTGCGCACGTTCGTAAACTGTTTCTTGATGGCTTCGATTGCCGCTTGCATCCTGCTCTCGCATTCTTTGACGATCCTGTCAATTTCTGTCCGAATCACGGCTACCACCTCCCTCTTTCAAAATGTTATTTTATTACCGTTCCTATCTTGTCGCCTCTGACGGCGCGCCGAATATTGCCTTTCTTGTTAATATTAAACACCACTATCGGCAGATTATTGTCCATGCACAAACTTATGGCCGTGGCGTCCATGACCTTGAGTTTCTTGTTCAGCGCTTTTAAATAAGTAAGCTTGTCATATTTTTTGGCGTCGCTGTGTTTCATCGGATCTTTTGAATACACACCGTCAACTTTTGTTGCCTTGAGTATCATGTCGGCGTCGATCTCTATAGCGCGCAAAGCCGCAGCGGTGTCTGTGGTAAAATACGGGCTCCCCGTGCCGCATACGAATATCACAACACGGCCTTTTTCAAGGTGCCGCACTGCGCGGCGCCGGATATACGGCTCGGCGAGCGCCTGCATCTCTATCGCTGTCATTACCCGCGTGTTCGCGCCGCAGCGTTCCAGGGCGTCTTGCAGCGCAAGGCCGTTCAGCATCGTCGCCAGCATGCCCATGTAATCGGCTGTCGCGCGGTCCATGCCGGCGCTCGCGGCGGTGAGGCCGCGAAAAATGTTGCCGCCCCCTATTACCACGGCGGTCTCTACGCCGGATGCGTGCACTTCTTTTATCTGCCCGGCAATTGAGTCGTTTACGGACGCATCAATGCCGAAGCCGCATTTGCCCAGCAACGCTTCGCCGCTTATCTTCAGCAGCACTCTCTTGTTCTTTTTTTGACTTTTTGCAGACATGGTTTTTGAGAGATCCCGCACCACTCGCTTAACGCTCGGGTGCGGGATAAATTCGCACTTATGGTTTACAAACGCTACCGCGTTTGTAAACCATGTGCTCATTTAGAATTCTTCGCCGACCTCGAATCGCGCGAACCTTTTCACTATTATGTTCTCGCCCAGCTTGGACACGAGCTGCGTAATGAGTTCTTTTACCTTCACGTTCGGATTCTTGATGAAGGGTTGTTCCAGAAGACATGTTTCCTCAAAATATTTTTCCAATTTGCCGTTGACTATTTTTTCTGTTACCACGGCCGGCTTTCCCTTTGTATGGCTGCGGTATATGTCTTTTTCTTTTTCAACGATGTCGGCGGGAACGCCGTCTCTGGACACGTATATGGGGTTGGCGGCCGCTACCTGCATCGCGATCTCCCGCGCGGTAGATCTGAACTCGGCGTTTCTTGCGACAAAATCCGTCTCGCAGTTCATCTCAAGCATCACACCTATGCGGTTGCCCGTATGGATGTAACTTTCAACAATGCCCTGGCCTGCGACACGCGAAGCTTTTTTCGCGGCTTTAGCTGCGCCGTTCTTGCGCAGGATCTCTATCGCTTTTTCAATGTCGCCGCCGGACTCTTTAAGAGCGCTCTTGCACTCCATCATGCCGGCTGACGTCTTGAATCTCAGTTTTTTTATTTTGTCCATCATACTCATCTGGTCTTTGCTCCTTTGTGCCTTGCTTTCATGGTTGAGAAAAATCCTAAATCCGAATTTCTAAATCCTAAACAAATCCTAATTTTTTAATGTTTTAAATCCCAAACCATAGCCGGACAGTAGGGCACCATTAAGGATTCCCTGCACTACTGTTTGGATTTTGAGATTTGAATCATTATTGTTTGTTTAGTATTTCGGATTTAGTGTTTAGAATTTTATCACCTTTTTCTTTGCCTTCGTTCGTCACTGACTATCCCACAGAACCGTTCAGTTTGATGTCGCCTTCCAGAGGTTCGTCGTCGTCGTCTTCTTCTTTCGGCTCGGGCGCGATGTCTTCTGCGGGTTCTTCTTCGGGAATGGGGTTCTCAGTTTTCGGTTGTTCTTCCCGGATATCTTCGGTATCAACTACAGCTGCAGGTTTTTCTGCGGGTTGTTCTTCAGCGGGCGTCTCCTTCTCCGGAGGTCTGTTGGCCGCCCCTTCTTGGCAGCCCTCCTCTACCGCGCCTGCCAGAACGGAAATAATGTATCTTATTGACCGGATGGCGTCATCATTGCCGGGGATCGGGAAATCAATAACATCCGGATCACAGTTGGTATCCACGAGAGCGATTATGGGGATTTTTACCCTTTGCGCTTCTTTTATCGCGATATGCTCGGCTTCGGCGTCTACCACGACCATACAGTCCGGGAGCTCGTTCATGTCGCGTATACCTGCAAGGTTCTTGAGCAGCTTGTGTTCTTCCCTGTCTATCCCGGCTTTCTCTTTTTTTGCGAGCGTTTCGTATACTTCGCCTTCTTTCATTTTCTGAAGATGGTTGAGCCGCTCTACACTTTTACGGATAGTCGCGAAGTTGGTGAGACATCCGCCAAGCCATCGTTCGTCCACGAAAAACTGGCCGCATCGCTGGGCTTCGTCTTTTACCGTCTGTTTTGCCTGTTTCTTCGTGCCGACAAAAAGAACTCTTTTCCCGGAAGCGACCATCTCCTGCAGGAACTGCACCGCGTTGGCTAAAGCCACTTCCGTTTTCTGGAGATCTATAATGTAGATGCCGCTTTTCGCTCCAAAAATGTATTTCTTCATTTTCGGGTTCCAGCGGTTGGTTTGATGCCCGAAATGCACTCCGTTTTCCAGAAGTTCCCGTATTACTATTGATTCCACGCCCATTCTCCTCTTTCCTCCTTCTCCCGGTCTTTTCCGCGTATTTTCACGCAATTATTAACCCTTTCGGGGCATTGCGCGCCGCGGAAACCGGCGTTGTTAACACTGTTCTCTTCCTCTACTCGTCTCAATCGCAATTGACCATTATATATGAACTTGCCGTAATTTCAAGCGGAAAATAAAATTCGTAGGGGCGGGGTTACCCCGCCCTTCGCCCGTCCGTCGTTCAGGGCGGGGTAACCCCGCCCCTACTTAGCGCTTTGGCTCGCCTCTACGCGGCGGCGTGGTTCGCAAACTGCATCTCGTAGAGACGCTTGTAAAGGGCGCTTCGGGTGAGCAGTTCTTCGTGAGTGCCGGAATCCGTGATCCGGCCCTTGTCAACTACCACGATCTTGTTGGCATTCTTTATCGTGCTTAAACGGTGCGCGATCACCAATACCGTGCGGCCTTTCATCAGGTTGTTTATCGCTTCCTGAACCAGCTGTTCGCTTTCGGTGTCCAGCTGTGAAGTAGCTTCGTCAAAAATGAGTATCGGCGGGTTTTTATATACCGCTCTGGCAATAGCGATACGCTGGCGCTGGCCTCCGGAAACCTTCAGGCCTCGTTCTCCTATCACGGTATCGTACCCGTTGGGGAAATCTTTTATGAACCGATGCGCATTGGCGGCTTTAGCCACACGGACAAGCTGCTGTTCATCCACGTCTTCATGTCCGTAACAGATGTTGGCTTTCACGGTATCGTTGAAAAGAAGCGTCTCCTGAGATACAAGGCCGATATTTTCGCGAAGGTCATCAACGGAAACGTTACGGAGATCCTCTCCGTCTATGCTAACCACGCCATTCCCGGGATCGTAAAACCGCGGGATCAAGCTTGCCATCGTGCTTTTTCCGCCGCCGGACGGGCCAACCAGCGCAACTATTTCACCTTTTTTTATCGTGAGGTTAATGTCGCTCAGAATGGGGTCTTTCTCATACGCGAACGAAACATTATCAAATGTCACGCTGTCGTTAAACAATTTTAGCCGCACGGGAGAGGATTTTTCCCTGATCGTCACGGGTTCGTCTAACAGATGGAATATGCGTTCCGCGGCGGCAAGCGCCTGCTGGTTTATTCCGTAAACGTTGCTCAGTTTCTTGACGGGTTTCATCATGGAAAAAACCGCCGCTATGAATGCCGTGAATACGCCTGCGGAAAGTTCACCCGTTATTATCTTGCTGCCGGCTATCCACAGTATTACCGCCACGCATACCACGCCCATGACTTCAGTCATCGGGCTGACGATCTTCATTTTCTTGACGGATTTCATGCTCAGCTTATAGAACATCTGGTTATGTTCCTTGAACCGTTTCTCTTCATAATCCTGCATGCAGAAAGATTTAACCAGTTTTATGCCCGTTATCGTCTCCAGAAGCATGTTGTTAATGTCACCGATCTTTTCCTGGGAGGTTTTGCTGATCTTGCGCAGATGTTTGCCTATTCTTATGACGGGATAAAGAATAACGGGGAACAGTATAAAACTTACTAATATCAGGCGCCACGGAACGCCGAGATATATCGTGCCGATGATCAGACAAGTGTATGCGATGATCTGGATCGGCTGGTAAAAGGTATCGGCGATAGCGGTGCTTATAGCGTCACGGATAATCGCCGCATCGTACGTGATACGCGACATCAGCCGGCCCGTGGGATTCGCGCTGTAAAAATCCATTGAAAGGTCCTGCAGCTTACCGTAGATGGAGTTTTTGACATCGCGGATGACGCGCTCGCTTACGTCGCTCATGAAATACGTCTGCAGGAACTCGAAAAGGTTCTTCAGGGAAAACATTACCACCACCATGATGCTCATTGTCTTGAGAAGCTGCAGCGGCGGCATGGAGTTGAACCAGTTCACGGCGTTCGTGATCGCCCCGAAAGATGCTATCTGCTGCGGAACCACGATCTCTTTCCCCGATATGACAATATCAACGAGGGGAATTATCAACGCCAGCGGCGATGCGCTGAAAAGCGTCGTGAGGACCATGCTCGCGAGCGCCAGAATAAAAACGCCGCTGTGCGGAAGTATAAGCTTTATGAACCTTATGTATGTTTTCATGATTTGAGGCCTTGCCCTGCACCGAATTTTGTTCCGGTGCGGGGGTAAATTTTAACACAGGCGGTCCGGCTTGTCGAGGGGGAGCTTCTACCCCGAATTGACTCACATTAAATGTTACCCTGGCGCTCTTTAAAATGAATCGTTGACTCATATTAAATGTTACCCACAATATCTATAGAAAGGGGTGATTTATTATGAGTCCAAAAACAAATGATAGAGTCTTTAAGCCTATTC
>JBDRNI010000002.1:0-7299 GCA_043811335.1 Candidatus Omnitrophota bacterium
GAATAGGCTTAAAGACTCTATCATTTGTTTTTGGACTCATAATAAATCACCCCTTTCTATAGATATTGTGGGTAACATTTAATATGAGTCAACGATTCATTTTAAAGAGCGCCAGGGTAACATTTAATGTGAGTCAATTCGCGGATGACAGGCGGAGTTGACATCGTAACCCGTGTATTATAACATATAGAGTCTAAATAGGGACCTGCGAAAGGAGCAAACTGACTACATGACAGAGGATAACATGAAAATACTTGAGAAAAAGTGCGGAAAAGAGAATTTTAAGAAACTGACGGATATCAAATCCCCGGGATTACACCGGTTTATAGCTGAGTGCACGGAGCTTTGCAACCCGGCATCGGTCTTTGTCAGGACCGACGCGCCGGAGGATATTGAATATATCCGACAAAAAGCCCTCGTGAACGGTGAGGAGAGATCTCTGAAGATAAAGGGTCACTCGATCCATTTTGACGGGTATAATGACCAGGGCAGGGATAAGTCCAACACGAAATATTTGCTCAGGCCCGATGAAGTTCTTGGTTCGGACATAAAGAGCGAAGACAGGGAAAAAGGCCTGAACGAGATACGCGCTCTTTTCAAGAACGCGATGGCCGGTAAAGAAATGTATGTCTGTTTTTTCTGTCTGGGGCCCGTGGATTCGGCGTTTTCCATTCCCGCCGTTCAGGTAACGGATTCTGCCTATGTCGCGCATTCGGAGGACATACTGTACCGGAACGGGTATGAACAATTTCAAAAAGCCGGAACGGCCGTAAAATTTTTCCGATTTCTGCATTCAGCCGGCGTTCTAAAAGACGGGGTCAGCAGCGATGTTGCAAACCGCCGTGTCTATATTGATCTGGAAGAAGAGACGGTGCACAGCATAAATACTCAGTATGCGGGTAATACGGTGGGGCTCAAGAAACTGGCGATGCGGCTGGCTATTAAACGGGCATCCGAAGATGGATGGCTCACGGAACACATGTTCGTGATGGGGGTCAAGGGGCCCCAAGGCAAACGCGTAACTTATTTCACGGGGTCTTTCCCGAGCGCCTGCGGAAAAACGGCTACCGCCATGCTGGAAGACGAAAAGATAATAGGTGACGATATTGCCTATCTCAGGCGCATCGGCACGGAGATACGCGCGGTCAATGTGGAGAGAGGAATATTCGGCATTATAAGGGACGTTAATGAGAAGAACGATCCGTCAATATACGAAGCGCTTACAGTTCCCGGCGAGGTTATTTTCTCAAACGTGCTGGTTGATGAAAATAATAACCCGAGATGGCTGAGCGATAGCCGGCCGGATCCGGAAAAAGGAATAAATTTTTCGGGGAAATGGCAGCCCGGCAAAAAAGGCCCGGACAATAAGGAAGTCGATGCCGCGCACAAGAACGCGCGCTACACGATCCGTCTGGAGGACCTCAAGAACTGTGATGATAATCTGGAAAATCCGGCCGGGGTCAAAATAGGCGCCGTTATATACGGCGGCCGGGATTCTGATACAAGTGTTCCTGTTAATCAGTCCTTTGATTGGGCGCATGGAATATTGACGCAGGGAGCCACGATAGAATCGGAGACAACCGCCGCCACGCTCGGGACCGAAGGAGTAAGAACATTCAATCTCATGGCTAATCTGGATTTTCTTTCAATACCCATAGGTCGGTATATACAGAACAACCTGGATATAGTTAAGGGGATGGAGGATCCGCCGTTGATCTTTTGCGTGAATTATTTTCTCAAGGGAAAAGACGGTAAGTATCTGAACGGGATCACGGATAAACACGTATGGCTTAAATGGATGGAGTTGCGTGTCAACGATGAAAAGGATGCGATCAAGACCCCGATAGGTTATATTCCGGCATATTCTGATCTTGCAGAATTATTCAAGAAGGTTCTGAACAAGGATTATAGCTCGGAGGAATATGAAGATCAGTTCAAGCTGCGTATTCCCGAAAACATAGCTAAAATCGGAAGAATACGGAAAATATACCATGCCAAGGTCTTTGATACGCCGCATATTCTGATGAAAGCACTGGACGATCAGGAAAAACGCCTTATAGAATGCCGCCGGGAACACGGCGATTATGTCTTGCCGTCTGTTTTTGAAAAAGACCAAAAATAAAAAACCAGCCGTAAAAAGGAGAGTGAACTCATAATGGAGACAAAACCCTTGTTGTCGTTAGATCTGCCTGATATTCCGCTTCTTAAGAAGGGGAAAGTCAGAAATGTCTATGATCTGGGGAAGGAACTGCTTTTTGTGGCTTCCGACAGGATATCGGCGTTTGATGTGGTGATGCCCAACGGTATACCGCAAAAAGGACGTGTTCTTAACATGCTTTCCGCTTTTTGGTTTGATTTTCTGAAAAACGTGGCGGAGAATCACATGATAACCGCCGACATTGACGAGATAGTGAGCGCCCGTCAGGAATTAGCGAAATATCGCGAAACGCTTTCGGGACGGTCGATGCTTGTAGTGAAGGCCGAGCCGATCCTTGCCGAATGCGTGGTCAGGGGGTATATTTCCGGTTCCGCGTGGAAAGATTACCGCGCAACAGGCGCCGTTTGCGGCACAAAACTCTCGAAAGGGCTGCGGCAGTCGGATAAATTACCCGAACCGTTATTCACGCCTTCCACAAAAGCCGAGTCGGGACATGACATGAATATTTCGGAGGCGGAATTGAAGAACAGCGTTGGAAAAGACGTGTTTAACTTTCTGAAAGGAAAAACAGTTGACGCTTATGAAAAGGCGAGAACATTCGCGGAGTCAAAAGGGATCATCATCGCGGATACGAAACTTGAATTCGGTATTGTTCAGGGAAAAATAATCCTGATGGACGAGATTTTTACTCCGGATTCTTCAAGGTTCTGGCCGAAGAAGGACTACCGTCCGGGATATCCGCAAAAAAGTTTTGATAAACAATTCGTGAGAGATTATCTGGAGAACCTGGGATGGGATAAAACGCCGCCCGCTCCCGAACTCCCCGAGGATATCGTGCAGAAGACGTCGGAAAAGTATCTTCAGGCATATGAGATCTTGACCGGGAAGAAATTGTAAGAATTCGTAGGGGCACCCCTTGTGGGTGCCCTGTTTCCCATCGTTTCGGGCGGGCGCAAGGCCCGCCCCGACGGTTTTTATTTCCATTTTTAATTTATAATGAATACTCGCAAATTAAAGATAGATCCGCGGGATATTGATCCCGGGATAATTGACGAAGCGGCCGGTGTCTTGCGGGGCGGGGGGCTTGTCGCTTTTCCGACGGAGACCGTTTACGGGCTCGGGGCGAACGCGCTTAGGGCCGAGGCTGTCGCGAAGATATTCGGGGCGAAGCAGCGTCCGCTTGACGACCCCATGATCGTGCACATTTCCAAGCTGGATGATTTGAGTTCCCTTGCACGGGAGATCCCGCCGGAGGCCCTGAAACTCGGGGAGCTTCTCTGGCCGGGTCCGCTGACGATGGTTCTTGAAAAAACGGATATATTGCCCGACATCGTTACATCCGGGCTTGATACTGTTGCCGTGCGCATGCCGTCCGGCGCGATCGCCGCCCGGCTTATTACCGCCGCGGGAGTGCCTGTTGCCGCGCCGTCGGCGAACATGTTCGGCGGGCCTTCACCGACGCGGGCGCAGCATGTTATGGATGATCTTCGGGGCAGGATTGATATGATCCTGGACGGAGGCGCAACAGAGATCGGCATAGAATCAACCGTGGTGGAATTTTCCCGCGGGCAAGTTGCTGTGCTTCGGCCGGGAGGCATTGATATGGAAAAATTATGCGATATTTTAAAAGACACGAAAGTGGTTAGCGCCGAAGAAAATGCGGCAAATTCGCCCGGGAAATATCCGCGTCACTATTCGCCGAAAGCTAAAGTAATGATCGTTGAAGAGATGCCGCGTCAGGCAGAGCAAGTGCTGGCCGCAGTCGCGGAAACGGGGAAACAAGCCCGATTCGTGGGAGTGATGGCAACCCTGGAACATGCGGAAAAATACAGCGGGCTCAACGTAAAGATCCTGGGTTCGCGCACTGACGGTAAGACGTGCGCCTCCCGGCTTTTTCATATACTGCGGGAGTTTGACTCAGAGGGCACCGATATTATAGTGGCGGAAGCCGTTTGCGAGAAAGGGCTGGGCCTGGCGGTGATGAACCGTTTAAGGAAAGCTGCCGCGGCTTAATGCGCGCTTGATAAAAATCGCTGTATTTCTTTATCTCCGGAAATTTCATCATAAGAGAAGATAACTATTCCTGCCGGCGAGAACTGACGGAGTGTTTTAAACTGTTCCATGAACATTTCCGGATGGTCTTTCATGAGAAACGGACCCACCCCGATATGCACTTTTTGGCTGAACTCCGGCACGAGTAGTGAAGCAGAACGGATCTTTAGAAGATTCAGGTCCTTGGTGTAGTTCATGGCGACGATATAATCAACGTAATCTTTTCTCAGCCATTCCGTCCAGTCCTGAAAAGTCATCAAATACGATGTTTCCGCTGAAGGCCCCACCGCGCAGGATATTTTCAGGTCGGGGAACATTGCATGCAGACGTCCTGAAACGTCCCGAACAAGCGCGGTTACCTGATCTCTGCGCCAGTTGTCCCAGAGCAGAGAATTGTCGGGGGAAAGATCCATCGTTCCGGCGTCAAGACCTGTGGCTTTTTTGAAATTATCGGTGCTAGCAGTATTGTAGCCGTAACTCAGGCCGTGGGAAGTGAATCTTGAATCCGGGATGGAGGGTACGGCGCTCGGATACCGCATATAATCAAGATGTATGCCCGCAAAACCGGGATATTTCTGCGCGAGTTCCTCTGTCAGGTTCACGATATACCGCCGCACTTTTGTGTTGCCCGGGTCAAGAAAGAGCTGATTTTCACGGATATAGTATTCGTCCAATTTATCTTTTGAGTTCTTTCGCAGGGGAGTTCTCCCGTGTTGGTCTGTCACGAGGACGTCGGTACCGAGTTTTGTCAGAATGTTGGCATTCGCGTTCTGGGCTATACTGAGAACGTTTATCCATGCGTGGACTTCCAAATCGTTTTGTTTCGCTTCGCTAAGAAGGTACTTAAGAGTGTCCATGCCTGTTCTTGATAACAGGTCCCTGTAGGGCGAGTTGTCGGTCAGCGTGGAATCAAAGTGGGCCGTATCACTTCTGTAAACCTGGAGATAAATATCATCTATGCCGCACTTCTTGCAGGTTTCGATCAGACGGTTAACATTTTTTTTTGAATCAAGCACCTTTTCTTCGGTAAATACACTCACCCACACACCGAGCCGCGGGGTAGAAGAGTAGGCGGCGGGTTGAAAAACCAAAACGGAAGCAAACCCGAGCACGACGAGTGAAACAATCAGAGGGATGTATTTTTTTAGATTATACATGATTTGCGATATATATTATCATACCCCAAATCACATGTCTATTTGTTTGACCGTCTCAAAACGAACGACACGAATGACACGAAGAATCGCCTGGGGGGCTTACTCGCGGGGAAGGTCAATCTAATCTGGGGGACATCTAATCTGGGGGACATGTCATTTGGGGACACCCCTGAGCACGAAATTCGCCCATTTTTAACACATTTCTGATAAATGCTTTCCAACCGTTCCAGCCAACCATTCCGGACCGGGGCCGGAATAAGGTTTCGGCTCGGACAAAATATTTCCAAACTGCGTTATTTGAGGAAAACGGGTGATTTCTGTGCTCAGAGGTGTCCCCAAATGACATGTCCCCCGTTAAAGGGTTGATTTACGGTTTGGGAGTTGTATAATAGGGGGGCGGGAGAGTAGGGGGCGTGTCAATGAAGGAGCGAGCGTGGCAGAAGCAAAATTGAATGTACAGCTTATAGAAAAAACCGGGAATGCGCTGGAAGTGATCTATGCGGCGTGCCGGCAGTGTTATTCTGCGGAATTTGCGGGCGAGATATTTGACCGGATGGTCGTCGCGGACGATACCGGGAAAATAGGCGCGTTCATTAAGAAGGTCATTGCGAGCGGGCATGAGAGCCCTCTTGAACACGTCAAATTCACTTTTGCCGTTGAAGGCATCTCCCGCGCGCTCACGCATCAGCTCGTTCGTCATCGCATGGCGTCTTATTCTCAGCAGAGCCAGAGATATGTAAAAG
This sequence comes from Candidatus Omnitrophota bacterium, assembly GCA_043811335.1. GTDB lineage: Bacteria > Omnitrophota > Gorgyraeia > Tantalellales > Tantalellaceae > CAZGOZ01. The sequence continues at coordinate 6,111 of JBDRNI010000002.1, forward strand.
GATCTGATTTTGGCTATGTAATCCCGCCGGTTTTCAAGAAAGACGACGGTTTAAAAACAAGATTTATTTCCATGATGGAAAAGAATCAGGAGGCGTATAACGAGCTTATAGAGCTTCTTGGATCAAAAGGCGTTAAAGGCGAACTTGCCAATCAAGATGCCCGGTTCGTGCTTCCGCAGTCCGCTGAAACCAAGATAGTCATCACGATGAACTGCCGGGAGCTAAAACATTTTTTTGCGACGAGGTGCTGCAGACGGGCTCAGTGGGAAATTCGCGCCCTCGCGGATGAGATGCTGGGCATATGCGCGCGGGAGATCCCGGATGTGTTCGGAACCGCGGGCGCAAAGTGTGAAACGTTAGGCTATTGTCCGGAGTCAGAAACGATGACGTGCGGCAGGGTGCCTCTCAAAAAAGACGTTTTAAAGTAACGTCTGATCATTCCCCGTGGTAGTCAATAAGCGTCTTGGGATCATAACGGCTGATCTTGTCCATGTAGTTAAGGAATGGCAGCCCTATAATGGAGAATATTCCCGCCACTTCGCCGCCCTCGGCCTCAACCATCTTTGCTACGGCTTCCAGTGTTCCGCCGGTTGCGATCAGATCGTCTATGATCAGCCATTTTTTTCCGAGAGCGAGATCGGCCTTGTGTATCTCAAGAGTGGCTTCGCCGTATTCCAGTGAATAACTCTGCTGAACCGTGTCCCCGGGAAGTTTCCCTTTTTTTCTGGCCAGAACGAGAGGAAGAGATCTTTTCATCGCAAAAGGCGCGCCGAGAATAAACCCGCGGCTTTCAATGGCGATCACGCCGTCCACGTCAGTATCTTTATAGAGTTTATCAAGGCTGTCCATGACAAACCGCATCGCTTCCGGGTTGATGAATATGCCGGTCACGTCATAAAAGAGTATTCCCGGTCTCGGAAAATCCGGTATCTTGCGTATTGCTTTATCAAGATCCATGTATGTCTCCTTTCTTTGCGTTATCGAACGCGCCAAGATGACATTTGAATAACCAAGATACAAATTACAAGATACAAACAATATTCAAATCACAATAACCAAACTCCGGACTGTCATTCCTTCATCCTTTGTCATCCCCGCGGAAGCGGGGATCCAGAATGGGACGGTCCAGATGGATTCCCGTTTTCACGGGAATGACAAAACAGAGGTGTCATTCCCGCCTGTCCCGCCT
>JBDRNI010000003.1:0-2163 GCA_043811335.1 Candidatus Omnitrophota bacterium
TCCAGATTAAATCTTGCAAAATCCGCATCCGAAAGATGTTCTTTGATGAGGCTTTTTAAAACTTTTGCGCTGATTTTACTGCCGAACCACTCCAGGATTTGACGTATTAAATAGTTCAAATGCATGAACCCCGCCTCTTCTCGAAATTCTCTTGTCAGCTTTAATGTTTCTGCTTCACCTTCAACAGGAACAAATCTACCGTCCTGGTCTTCGAGTCTGACGACAGGAGCAAACCTTGAAGTGGGAGAAAGGGTGTAATCGCTGTTTCGTGGATCTGCGGTCCGGAGCGCAAAAGAAAGATCGTTAAGCGCCAATAGACATACCACACCCGTAGCGACAGATTTAAACCACGAACTATGTATGAAGTTTTTTGTCATCATATATTTTTATGAGCTTTTGGGGGGTGACCCCCTCTCCTTCCTTTTTTAAATCACCTTTGCTTACGCCGCATGAAGAAAACGCTGTATACCATCATGAAGTTCCTGGAGTTTCCTGACAGGCATACGGACAATTTTCGGCAGTGCAAGAGAAATAGCAAGGTTCATCCTTGTCGCGGGATCGGGATATACCATATTTTTAAGCGTATCAATGGTGATCGGACGTTTTCCGTCAAACAGAATATCATACAATTTCTGAAGTCTGGGAAGAAGGTTTGTCTCGTTCATGAGCTTCCGGAATTCTTCGTCGCTTCCGTCTCCTCTCCTCATATCCCTCCTCGCCGCTATGGCCATTGAGGCCTTTGACAGGCCGATCATTAAAGCGACCTGAAAATTCCTCAGAGCGACTTCTTTTTTTTCTATCGTCGTAAAGTCTTCCAGGGCTACCGGATACTGATCCGGTTCCAGTTCTATATTTTCATCACGCGACCATTCCAGCCAGGCCTTTGATATTATCAGTATTTCAACCGCTTCGTTACGTCTTCCTGTCTGTATACGTTTTTTAAACAATTCATCGCCGTCAATATCGATACCCAGCTGTTTTGATATGCTTTCGATCTTAGCTTTTAACACCGCCATAGCGGCTCCCTCAACAGGCGCATTAAACACATCGTTCACAAGTTCCCGGGGAATTATACCTTTACCGGACGGGTCCGGTATCTCGAAAATAAAATTCACATCCTCCAGTTCAACGCAGGAGAGGATCAGATACGCCCAGGTTTCCATATTCTCTTCCGTATCTTTCTTCGACATCAGGGAAAGATCCACGACGATATCAACGGGGGCCTGCCCTCCTTCTGCGCGCGCCTCATCAATAAATGTTTTGAGACCCTTTTTTATCTTTGGAAAGATCAACCGGCCGGCACCATTCGACTTTTCCATGATATTTTCGGCCTCTTTCTTTTCCCTGGCATATTTGTCCCGGGGTATGCGCCCGTGAACCACGCCGGATTCCACCGCCCCGGATCGGCCGGTATCCCGTTCCGGGGTTATAACGGTCTCTTCCTCCAAAGACTCGTCTTCTTCACCTGGTTCCCAGACAAGATACGCTTCATTATTTCTTGCCGAATCCAGATAATAGTCATTATCGAGATATCCGCCTATTTTTTTCATGTTGAAAAGTTTTCTGTTTTCCTTGTATTTTCTATCTACATATCCGTTTTCACCTATATACTCTCCCTGCTTAGCTATTCCTATTAATAACCTATTCGCCACAATATATCTGGTGAGATCACGCGCGTATTTTATCATTTTATCGCCTATAAATTCTTTAAGCCGCGGATCTGCCGCGTACCCGGGGTTTATCTCCATATTCTGCACAACGAGCGCGCCTTCCTCATTTATATATAACCACAAACACGCCATGGGCCTTCCCGTCGCGTCATCTATAACCTCTATAACGTTCATTCCCTCATCAACAAGACGCTCAGCCATAACCCACGGGAACTGATTTGAATTCATGGCTATACAAACTTTAACAAAATCCGCTATGAAAAGATCATGCCCCGGACTTATTGAAATGGGTCTTATTGTAAAACGTTTACCGTCCGGATCGGTTTCCCCTTCCTTGCTCGATTATAATATAAACTCCTCCGGGACCATTCTTAATTTTCCGTTTTTACCGAGCCATCTTTCGGCATTTATCCCGGCTTCTTCGAGAGCCTTTCTTATCTTTTTGTTATAATCAGCCAGTGCCGATCCCACGGCGTCTTCCTGATTCGTATCT
>JBDRNI010000004.1:0-17807 GCA_043811335.1 Candidatus Omnitrophota bacterium
TCCGGGTTCATTTCTCCCAGCCCCTTGTACCGCTGTATGGTCAGGCCTTTTTCCCCTTCTTTGATAACGTGTTCAAAAAGCGCCCGCAGGGAGTAGATCTCTTTTTCTCCTTCTGCTACTACTACGCGGAAGACCGGTTTTTCCCCTTTTTTCTTCTCCCCGGACGGTTTTTCCTCGTAATCTCCGCTGTCCAAGCCGTATTTCGCTATTTCCCTGGATATTTTTTCCAGCTCTCTCGCTTCATAGAACTCCCCGACAATGAGCGTCTCCGCATTTTCGTCCTCGGTTTGTCCAGACTCCCCCTCCATGACAATCTCTTTACCCTCTTTAGCTTTTAGTTTTACTAATTCGCTATCACTATAGAGATATAGTGCTTTTCCCTCCACCTCTATCTTATATAGTGGTAATTTTTGGGTTTTTGGCTGCTGCAGGCGGAGATACTCTCCCAATGTCACTCCACGCTTTTCTACGGCTGATGCGAGTTTTTCCAGTTTCATCAATAATTCCAGGAGGCTTCTTACCCTCGCCGGTGTCATTGCTTTCTTTTCCTTTATATTTTCCACCTTGATCCCTTCGGTTCCTTGATCAAGAAGAAATTTTTTCATCTCACGTTCCGTGTTGATATACTGTTCCGTCTTTCCCCTCTTGACCCTGAAGAGCGGCGGCTGCGCGATATATACGTGCTCCTTCTCCAGAAGCTCGCGCATTTGCCGGAAAAAGAACGTTAAGATAAGCGTTCTGATGTGGGATCCGTCCACGTCGGCATCGCACATGATAATAATCTTTCCGTAGCGCGCTTTCTCCACCTTGAATTCCTCTCCAATACCGGCCCCAATCGCGGTAATCATCGTTTTTATTTCCTCGTTGCTGAGAACCTGATTTATCCGCGCTTTCTCCACGTTCAGGATTTTTCCCTTCAACGGCAATATGGCCTGAAACCTTCGGTCTCTTCCCTGTTTTGCTGAACCTCCCGCTGAGTCTCCCTCAACTACATATAGCTCGGTAAGCGCGGCATCTCTTTCCGAACAATCTGCCAGCTTCCCCGGCAGGGAACCGCTTTCCAGTGCGCCCTTTCGTCGGGTCAGTTCCCGGGCTTTTTTCGCGGCTTCGCGGGCCCTGGCCGCCACGAGCGCTTTCTTAGTTATTTTTCCCGCCACCGCGGGATTTTCCTCCAGATATGCTCCCAGCATCTCATTGACCGCGGCCTCGACGATCCCTTCCACTTCGGAATTGCCGAGTTTCGTTTTTGTCTGTCCCTCAAACTGCGGGTTGGGTATTTTTATGCTTATGACTGCGGCCAACCCTTCCCTCGCGTCATCGCCGGACATGTCTTCTCCCTTTATCACTCCGCGTTTCTTTCCGTAGTTCTTTATGGTCCTCGTCAAGGCGGATTTGAATCCCGTGAGATGCGTTCCTCCTTCGGTCGTGCTTATATTGTTTACAAAACTGTATATGTTTTCGGAGTATCCTTCGTTGTATTGCATCGCCACTTCAAGGATCACGTCTTCTTTCTGTTTTTCAAGATATATTATTTGTTTGTGGATCGGGTTTTTGTTCTTGTTCATGTGCTCCACAAACGAGGATATCCCTCCTTCATAGAAAAACTCCGCTTCCTTTTCCGTCCTCTCGTCCTTTAGAAATATCCGCACTCCCTTATTCAGAAAGGCCATTTCTCTCATCCGCGTGGACAGGGTGTCATAGCTGAAAATTGTTATCTCTTTAAAAATTTCTTCGTCCGGCTTGAAAGTGACCGCCGTTCCCGTTGATTTTGTTGTTCCGAGAATTTTCACCTTGGATACGGCGCGCCCTCTGTTATATTGCTGGTGGTGTATTTTCCCGTCCCTTTTTACTTCCACCTCCAACCATTCCGACAGCGCGTTCACCACGCTGACGCCCACTCCGTGAAGGCCTCCGGAAACTTTATACACCCTGTGGTCAAACTTGCCTCCCGCGTGAAGAGTTGTCATTACGACTTCCACGGCCGGTTTTTTCTGTTTAGCGTGCATGTCCACGGGAATGCCCCGTCCGTTATCTTTTATGGTTATGCTTTCTTCGGCGTGGATTACGACCTCTATCCTGTCGCAGAATCCGCCCATTACCTCGTCTACCGAGTTGTCCACGACTTCATAAACAAGATGGTGTAGACCCCTTTTCCCTGTATCCCCTATATACATCGCCGGCCTTTTTCTGACGGCCTCCAATCCTTCCAGAACTTGTATTGTTGTTGAGTCGTATTTTTTATTGCCGTCGTTTTTTTCCGTATCGCTCTTCGGTTTTTCCGTCTTCTTGCCTTTTTTCGCCATCTTTATCCTTTCTTCACCATTCCTCGTGTACTCCTATCCGAAACCTTATTTTCACGGCTTTTTTTCTTCCGCCGTAATTCTCATTGAACTTCCTCAGTATTTCCTCCCTGTCAAGCGTGAGCTTGTATAGCCACGATGGATTTTCGACAGAGATCGTGAGCACCCCTTTTTTAAACCCGGCCGGCCTCACTCGCCCTGCCGCTTCTTTGCCCAACGTTTCCCTTAACGCGTCTCTTACCGCAGCGGACCGCGCCGCGCCGCCCTTTCCCCATCTGAGGATAAGCCCGTCCGACACTGCTCCAAGCCGCCCGGGGTCTTTTCTTCTCATCTCTTTCTTCAGCCTTTCTTCTACCTCGTCAGCTGCATGGGAAGAACCACATACGTGTATCCTTCTCCCCTGCGCACTACCCCCGGTTTGGCCGCGTCTTCCAACTCAAGCGTTATTTCCTCCTCTGACAGGCTTCTTAAAACGTCTATCAGATACCTCGGGTTGAACCCTATCTCAAATTCTTCCTGTCCCGAAAAATCCACATCCAGCTCTTCTTTTGCCTCTCCAAGATATGGCGTGTTCTTGGAGATCGTCATCTTTTTCTTTTTTATGCTGAGCCTAACAGCAAGCGAGTCCTGATCTGTAAATATACTGGCTCTGCGCGCCGCTGACAAGAAATCCTCCCTAGAAACCTTCACTCCGCTTGTTGATCTGGCCGGGATCACGTTTTTGTAATTCGGAAATTCTCCTTCTATCAAGCGGGATATGATAAAACTGTCCTTAAATACAAAGAGAACCTGGTTCTCTCCAAACTTAATGGTTACCTCTCCGTCATCTGCAAGCATTCTTTTCACTTCCTGAATGGTTTTTGTCGGCACGACCACTTTTGTGTCTACGAGTGTTTTTTTGGGCAGCTTCGTATTGATCATGGCTAAACGCCGTCCGTCCGTCGCTACCATATTTATTCTATCCTCTTTGACCTCGAATAATATTCCATTCAAAACATAACGCGTATCATCTTTACTCACCGCAAAATCAGTGAGACTTAACATCTCTTTCAGCGCGTGCTGCTGGAGTGTTATTGAATCCTTATCCTTGAATAGCGGCAGCCGAGGAAACTCCTCTTTCGGCAGGCCAACGATTCTAAACTGCGCCTTTCCGGTTTTTATCATTATAAAATTGTTTTTTTTCATGGCCATGGAGATCTCGCTTCCGTCAGGCAATGATTTTATTATATCAAAAAATTTCCTCGCGGGAACCGTTGTTGACCCCGCCTGTGTTACCGTGGCGTCAATGGTGGCGCAGATCCCTATTTCAAGATCTGTCGTGGTTAGTTTTATTTTGCCGTTCTCGGCCTCAATCAGCACGTTATTAAGGATGGGCAGGCTGTTTTTTTGAGAAATCGCGTTCTGCACTATCTGGATGCCGTCCATTAGTATGTTCTTTGAAACAATCAGTTCCATTTGATCCTCCTGTGGAATTGTTAATATTCTCTCTGTCTGTAGTACTGTCTCTGTTTATCTAATAGAGAACGTAATAGTCTTTGTATTAGTGCTTGTGGATTTGTTAATAAACCCGTGTAATAGCGCAAAATAGAGCTGCACAGCGCGCCGAACCTGTGGATAAAGAGTGGATAACGTTGTGGATAACCACCAGTTAAGGGGAAAGTTATCCACAGGTGTCCACAGGTCAGTTTTCCTTAACCAAAGACGCCAGCCTTTCCATGACAGCGCGGGTTTTCAGGTTTTCTTTGATCTCCCTTCCTATTTTGTCGCAGGCATGAATAACCGTCGTGTGATCCCTGCCGCCGAAAAACCCGCCGATGTCGGGAAGCGAATGATCCGTCATGGTGCGCGAAAGATACATGGCGACTTGACGCGGGTATACCACGATGCGTGTTCTTTTTTTAGTTTTCATGTCGCCCGTGTCAATGCCGTAAAAAGAGGCGACAGTTTTTTGAATAACAGGAATGGTTATTTTTTTCTCATCGGCCGTAAGCATGCCCTTAAGAACTTCTCTTGAAAGATCAACTGAAAGTTCCGCCCCTGTAAGTTTCGCGTACGCAACGACGCGTATGAGCGCGCCTTCCATTTCCCGGATGTTTGTTTTTATGTTTTCCGCGAGAAAATAAAGGGTTTCTTTAGGCACCTTCACGGCGGAAGTTTCGCTTTTTTTCTCCATGATAGCTACCCGGGTTTCAAAATCCGGCGCCTGGACATCAGCGATCAGGCCCCACGCAAACCGCGAGACCAGCCGTTCTTCAAGAGAAGAGATGTCCTGCGGCGAACGGTCACTGCAGAGAACGATCTGCTTATGCGCGTCGTGCAAGGCGTTGAACGTATGAAAAAATTCTTCCTGCGTGGATTCTTTTCCGGCGATAAACTGGATGTCGTCGATCAGAAGGATATCAACATTTCTGTACATGCCGCGAAACTTGGCGGTGGTTTTTGTTCGGATAGCCCCGATCAACTGGTTCGTGAATTCTTCGCTCGACAAATAGAGAACGCGCGCTTTCGGATGCCGCTTCAGGGTTTCCTGACCCATGGCCTGCATGAGATGGGTCTTCCCCAGCCCGACTCCGCCGTAGAGAAAAAGAGGGTTGTATACTTTTGAAAGTTTTTCACATACGGCGAGTGACGCGGCATGCGCGAAACGGTTGCTTCCCCCGACAACAAAATTGTCAAAAGAATAATTCGGATTAAGCCCGAATTCTTTGAAGCGGCTTTCCGAAACTTGACGGGAACCGGAAAAAACAGACTTCAGCCACCCGGGGCCGGACTCTTTCCCGTCTTGTTTTTTTTCGCCGGAAGAGGCATTTTCAGGGACAGCCGCGGGAGACGAGGACGCTTTTTCCGGGGCGGCCGGATCCTTCGGGACGACGGGGGTTTCCGGCTCGGACGAGGGAAGATCAGAAATCTCAAAACGCACCTGAAGCGGGTTTCCTGCTGCTTGCTGGACCGCGGCCTTGATAAGGCTGATATATTTGTCTCGGATCCAGCTCTCAAAAAACTTATTAGGCACGCCCAAAGTGATGGATTCAGAATCCGCCCCCAGCTCGTGCATGGGAAGAAACCAGGCGGTAAAAACGGACTCGTTGACTTCGGATCGGAGAAGAGATAAAGATTTTTTCCAGGTGGTTTTCATTGTTCAAAAATCTCCACAGGCAACAGGTGAGATATCAACAAGTTATCCACAGCCTGTGCATGGGGAAAACGACCAAAAAATAAAGTTTCGAGGATATTATATATGCGGAAAAGACCCAATGCAAGGAATTTTTTCGGTGATAACGCCGGTTCCATTTTTCTTGACTTAGTGAAAGGGTATGCTATAATCAGGAATCCAAAATCAAGAAACATAATAATAAGGAGTTTTTCGTGAAAAAAAACCTGAAGTCAAAATCCAATCTAAAGCGTAAACGAAAACACGGCTTTCGCGCCAGAAGCAGTGATGCTGGCGGGAGAGCGACTCTTCGCCGCCGTCGCAAGAAAGGCAAAAAGGTTCTATCGGCGTGAAGATAAGGCATATACGCGGGGCCGGAGAATTCAGAGAGATAATAACGAGCGGCGAAAAGATCAAAGGTAAGAAACTTTTTCTTTATGTAGGAAGGATTCGCGAGGGGGAAACGCCTGCGGTTGGGGTGGTCGTTCCGAAAAGATTCGCGAAGCTGGCAGTAAAAAGGAATCACATCAGGCGGCTGATCTACTCCTATTTCCGGGAGAACGGCGGACCCTGTGAGAACAAGAAAAAAGTGGTAGTTCGATTGCAGAGCAGCGTTGCCGAAAAAAAACGACGAGCCTTATCTAAAGAGATACGAAATGAATTGGCTTCTCTCGTAAAAAAGGCAAAAAACTGATATGAAAAAACTGCTTATTCTCGGATTGAAGATTTACAAAAGGGCGATAAGTCCCTATATGCCAAGGAGTTGCAGATATTACCCAAGCTGTTCCGAATACGCCGCGGGTGCCGTGAAGAGATTCGGCGCCGGGCGCGGAATACTATTAGCAGCGATGAGAATTGTTAAATGCCACCCTTTTTCACGGGGAGGGTTTGACCCCGTTCCCCAAAACAACACACACACGAGGTAGAGAGAAATTATGGAACGCAAAACGATAATAGCGGTTGGATTGTCATTGTTGGTGCTTTTCGGATTTAACATCATGTTTCCGCGAAAGGCCGCGCGGATCCCGATAAAACGAACAGATGTTTCCGAGGCACAACAAGCAGGAGAGGCCGCGAAAGACCGGGAAAAGCCCGAACGAAGCGGACAAGAGGCTTCACGCGAAAAGCTTCCCCCGGAAAAAACAACCAACCTCTGGACCGAGAAATACACGCTTACGTTCTCCGATGTCAGCGGCGGACTCAAGGCGTTAGCTCTTCGGGAGTTTCTCCAGGACGAAAAAGAAGAAGTCCTCTTCAGCGCTACGGATCCGGAAAACCAGCTTTTTGCGATACGAAGTGAAGCATACCCGGAGATATCAGAGAAAGCATACAGTTTAACGAAAGAGAACGAAACCCTGACGTATACGATGAGTATTCCCGGGGAAATAGAGATAATAAAGCAATACACCATTGATAACTCCAGCGATTATATAGCGTTAGAGGTTTTCGTAAAAAACCTTGCAAAAAGAGAAAAGCCTTTTTCCTATCAAATGACCGGGCCTTCCGGGATCGAAAAGTCCGGACAGATAGCCGGAAGAAGCTTTCTGGAAGCAGACGTGATGATTGACGGCAAGATATGGAAAACCCGGGACGAAAAAGGGAAAAAGGAAAAAACTGGCACAGATATAGCCTGGGCAGCGATGAAAAACCGGTATTTTGCTGTTATGCTCAAACCGGTAGACCCCGTGCAGGCGGCGATAGTCCGTAACATTGGGGAGAAGAACTTGGGTATTGTCCTGAAAAGCCGCACTCTTCAGCTGAAGCCGGGAGAGCAAAAGAGCAACAAATACCTATTGTATGCAGGGCCTCTGGACGAAAAACGAGCCGAAAGCGTTGTAGCGGGAATGGGACGGGTAGTGGATTACGGCTTTTTCGGAGGCGTAAGCAAGGTATTGTTGTCCGTTTTGAGGTTTTTTCATAAGGGAGTCAAAAACTGGGGCGTAGCGATAATCCTCCTCACTCTTTTAGTCAACGTGATCCTTTTTCCGCTTACATATAAGAGTTTCTCTTCTATGCAGCAGATGAAGAAGATACAACCGCACATTCAAAAGCTGAAGGAGGTTCACGGAAACAATTCTCAGCGACTCAACAAAGAGATGATGGAGTTGTATAAGAAATATAACGTAAATCCCCTGGGAGGATGTCTGCCCATGCTATTGCAGATGCCTATATTCATCGCCCTTTATCAGGGGCTCATACGGTCAGTGGAGCTAAAAGGCGCAGGGTTTTTATGGATAAAGGACCTGGCAAAGCCGGATGCAGTTGCGCTTCCCTTTTCTCTGCCGCTGATAGGGAATCACATCAATATTCTGCCTCTTCTCATGGTAGGCGCGATGTTTTTTCAGCAAAAGATCTCACAAGGGGTTGCCGGCGCGGCAGTAAGCGATGACCAGGCCAAACAGCAAAAGACCATGATGCTTCTCATGCCGCTGCTTTTCGGATTTCTTTTTTACAAAATGCCATCGGGCCTGGTTCTTTACTGGTTGACGAACACTATTCTGATGCTTGGTGAACAACGATTTATAAGCAAGCGTATCAACGCGGAGTAGATGATATGGAAAAACGCAAACCCAGACAACTCTCCAGAGGCATAGAATTTGAGGGCGCGACCATAGAGGAGGCCATAAAAAAGGCTCTCATCGCGCTAAAAGTGAAAAAAAACGAAGTAGAAATAGAAGTGCTCAAGGAAGAGCACCGGGGATTGTTCGGAATGGAAGGCGCGCATCCTGCCAGAATTAAGATAACGCTGAAGAAAAAGCGCAACACTGAGGGCACCTGGAGGGAATAACCAATAACCAAGTTACAAGATACAAATAATGTCAAATGACAAAATTCAAAGCACAAAATAAGTACAAATAACAAAATCCAAAACACAAACATAAAGTTTTGTTATTTGGATTTGAGATTTTGGATTTATTTTGGATTTTGTGCTGTGTCATTTGGATTTAACGAAGAGTAGTTCTTCTTCGCCTCTTGTTTGGTTATTGTAACTTGTATCTTAGTTATTCAACCTGTTTCCACGTGGAAACTTTCCCCCATCGGGCTTGAATCTGGTACGAACAATTTGACTTTGGCAAATTCATAAGGTATAGTTCACTCAATGAGAAAGATAGCGTTTTGCAACCAGAAAGGCGGCGTTGCCAAGACAACGTCCGCACTCAACATCGCGGCATATCTTGCCCTGCTCGGAAAGAAAACCCTTCTCATGGACCTGGATCCTCAGGCCAACGCGACCAGCGGCCTTGGCACGGACAAGGCACAAGTAAAACATAGCATATACGATGTCCTGCACGAACATCTTGGACTGGATGAAATAATCCTTCCAACCGCAATAGAGCTTTTGTCTCTGGCACCGTCCAATATAAATCTGACCGGCGCTGAAATTGAGCTGGTTAATACCATGGGCCGAGAGATCTGCTTAAAAAAAGCGATACAAACCCTTAAGCGGGAGTTTGATTTTATTATATTTGATTGCCCGCCTTCGTTGGGTCTTCTTACCATAAACGGATTGACGGCTGCGGACTCCGTGATCATCCCAATACAGTGCGAATATTACGCCCTGGAAGGATTGAGCCAGTTGCTAAAGACATTGGATCTGGTTAGAGACAATCTCAACGCCGCGTTAGAGATCGAAGGCGTTCTGATGACCCTGGCGGATTACCGGACAAAATTGACAAAGGAAGTTATTAATGAGGTTAAACAATATTTCGGGAATGATGTATATAAGGCGATAATCCCGCGAACTATAAAACTCACGGAGGCTCCGGGGTTTGGCAAACCCATTGCCTTATATGCCCCCGATTCCATCGGAGCAAAAAAATATGAAGAAGTAGCAAAGGAAATTCTTGGAATAAGTGAAATAACAGAACATGCTGAAAACAAAGAAGATATGATAACCGCGGAGGAAAGCCATGGAAAAGAGGCTGGGTAAAGGACTAAGTGCGCTGATCACGGAAACAACGGGCAAGGTCAACGAAAAGGTGGAAAAATTGCGTCTAACCGATATCGTTCCGAATCCATTTCAGCCGCGGACAAAGTTCAATGAGACGGAAATGGACGAACTTGTCAATTCCATCAGAGAAAAAGGCATAATACAGCCCATATTGGTTCGCCCCGCCGGCGACGGATATGAGATTGTAGCCGGCGAGAGGCGGTTCAGGGCTGCGCAACGCCTGCAGCATGAAGAGATCTCCGCCATAGTAAGGAGCGGCATAGATGATGTCAGCAGTTTGGAGATCTCGCTTATAGAAAACATACAGAGAGCTGAGCTGAATGCCATTGAAGAAGCGAAAGCGTACCGAGAGCTGACCGAGAGATTTGAATATACCCTGGACAAGGTCGGGCAGATGGTAGGCAAGGATAAAACAACGATATCCAACAGTCTGCGGATCTTAACGCTGTCGGACAAAATACAGGAGTATATCAAAGACGGCAAGATCTCCGCGGGGCACGGCAAGGCGCTCTTGTCCATAACCGGCGAACGCAGGCGCGAAAAAATCGCCCGGCTGATCGTAAGAAAGGGCATTTCCGTGCGGGAGACGGAAAACCTCGCGCGCAAGGTCTCCATCGCCGCGCCGGAAAAACGATCAACAAAAGACCCGGAAACGGCGCAAATTGAAGAAACACTCCAACACAAACTCGGCACAAAGGTTTCTCTTATTCAGGGCAAGAAACGCGGGAAAATAGAGATCCAGTATTTCTCCAACGAAGATCTAAGCCGTCTCCTCCGCCTGATCCTCGGGGAATGACGGGGACAAAGCACAAATAAAAATCGTAGGGGCAGGGTTTCCCTGCCCTGCGGACGAAGGGCGGGGTAACCCCGCCCCTACGAATTTCATTTTCAATCAAAAATGCTTGACATGATATGCCGGAAGTGGTATTATCTACCGAACAAATTGACCTTTTAAACCGGTCCTGAGAGGCCTGAAAAGGAGAAAAAGATGAAACGAAGAAGAGCGAACATGTGTAAGCCTGCTTGTCGTATTGACAGGGAGGCTTTTTTTGTGCCCGCATTTTGTTTGGAGGAGAAATGAATCTAAAGATAAAAGCTAAAATACTGGATGCGGAAGGGATCAAGAGAACCCTGCTGCGGATCGCACACGAGATACTGGAAAAAAACCAGGGAGTGAAAGACCTTGTAATTATAGGGATCAGGACACGAGGGGCCTATCTGGCCGAGCGCATAGCGCGGAACATGGAAGCGATTGAGGGGAAAAAAGTTCCGGTGGGAGCGATGGACATCACTTTGTATCGGGACGACCTTTCGGAAGTCGCAAGTCAGCCGATAGTACACTCCACGGAAATTGATTTTGACATAAGCGGGAAAAAGATCATCCTCGTAGATGACGTTCTCTATACAGGTAGAACGATCAGATGCGCGCTGGACGGGTTGATAGATCACGGAAGGCCGGCAAACATCCAGCTGGCCGTGCTGGTGGACCGCGGCCACAGAGAGTTGCCGATAAGGCCGGATTTCGTGGGCAAGAACATTCCGACGGCGCAGAACGAAACCGTGGAAGTAAAACTGACCGAAAGCGATGACCGAGAAGAAGTGGATGTGCTGGCATGAAGAAGGTAGATGAAAGAAAATGGACCAGAAAACACCTCTTGGGGATAGAAGAACTTTCCGCCGGGGAGATAGAGCTTATACTTGATCAGTCCGAAAGGTTTCAGGAAGTGCTGGCCCGCTCTATACCGAAAGTTCCGACACTGAGAGGCAGAACGGTGGTCAATCTGTTCTGCGAACCGTCCACGCGCACGCGGGCGTCGTTTGAGCTCGCGGCCAAACGGCTGGGAGCCGATACCCTGAACATATCTTCCTCCTCCTCCAGTTTTTTGAAAGGGGAGACGCTCAAGGACACGGCAAGGAATCTGGAAGCGATGAAGATTGACGCGATAGTCATGCGCCACCCATGTTCCGGGGCGCCGTATTTTCTTTCTCAATTTGTCAAGGTTTCTGTGATCAACGCCGGGGACGGCGCGCATGAACATCCCACGCAGGCACTGCTTGACGTTTTAACGATCCGGCAACGGCTGGGAAAGATCAAGGGAGTAAAGGTAAGCATAATCGGTGACATTTCCCACTCAAGGGTCGCCCGAAGCGGTATATGGGCGCTAAAAAAGCTGGGAGCGGATGTTACCGTGTGCGGACCAAAAACGATGATGCCGGCCGCGATCGAAAAAATGGGAGTCCGAGTCACATACGACATCAAAGAAGCGGTCAAAGGCGCGGACGTGCTGAACGTGCTCAGGATACAGTTAGAAAGAGAAGAAAACATGCTGTTCCCGGGGATAAGAGAATATGCACAGCGGTTCGGGATAACCCGGCAGTTGCTTGAAAAATATGCCGGAGACAAAACCATTATAATGCACCCCGGGCCGATAAACAGGGGTGTAGAACTTAGCCAGGATGTTGCCGACGGGAAAAATTCTGTCATACTTGAGCAGGCAAAAAACGGAGTTGCCGTCAGAATGGCCGTATTGTACCTTTTGAGTAGTATAAAACGCTAAATGGAGCAAAAAAGAAAAAAACATCAATTATTTCGGCAGGTAGGCCATAAAGCCGCCAGAAAAAAACGGAAAAGTGGAGTAAAAGATGAAAATTCTGATAAAACAAGGCCGAGTCATAGACCCCTCGCAAGAGATGGATAAAGTGACCGACATATTCATAGACGGGGGGAAGATCTCCCGGCTGGGAAAAGCGGCGGGGGTGAAGGCCGATGTGACCATCCAGGCAGAGGGCCGGATCGTGGCCCCCGGGCTCATAGACATGCACGCGCACTTGCGCGAACCCGGGCGGGAAGACACAGAATGTGTTGAATCCGGGTTGACGGCGGCAGTAAGAGGCGGGTTTACCACGGTCTGCGCGATGCCCAATACCGAACCTCCGTGCGACAGTCAGGCCCAGGCGCGATTCCTGCTGGCGCGGGCAAGAGCCGCGGCAATGGCGAATTTGCTGCCCGTGGGAACAATTACCAGAGAAAGAAAAGGCCTGGAGATATCAGAGATGGGGGAATTGAAAGACGCGGGATGCCCCGCCGTTTCGGATGACGGCGACGGCGTAATGAATCCCGGGCTCATGCGGAGGGCAATGGAATACGCCGCAATGACAGATCTTTTGGTGATATCGCATTGTGAGGATAAAACGCTTGCGAATAGCGGCGTCATGCATGAAGGATATTTTTCAACGGTTCTCGGACTGCGCCCGATACCGGCGCTTGCGGAAAGCATGATGGTAGAGCGCGATATTCAGCTCGCGCACCTGACGGGCGCGCGGCTTCATATCGCTCATATCAGCACGGCCGAAAGCGCAGAGAAAGTAAAACAGGCCAAAGAACAAGGAATAAAAGTGACGGCGGAAGTCACTCCGCATCATCTCGTTCTCACCGATGAAGACCTGAAAACATATGACACCAATCTGAAGGTTAACCCGCCGCTGCGGTCGGCTCAGGATGTCCGGGCGCTTAAAAAAGCTCTCAAGGACGGAACAATAGATGCAATCGCCACGGATCACGCGCCGCATCTGGCAAGCGAAAAAGAAAAAGAATTTGATTACGCTCCTTTCGGGATGACGGGGCTGGAGACGGCATTGGCGCTCATGATAATGAACCTCGTGGACAAAGGGATCCTGTCCTGGATAGAGCTCTTGCGGAAACTATCGGCCAATCCCGCGGCGATACTTAAATGCGGAGGCGGGACACTTAAAGAAGGGGCACCGGCCGACATAACGGTAATTGATCCCGAAAAGAAATGGATATACGCGCGGGAAGGGATCCTGTCACGGTCAAGTAATTCTCCGTTTGTCGGACGCGAGATGAAAGGCGCCGTTACCGATGTTATAGTCGGCGGGCGAGCGGTCTTAAGGGACGGAGTGATATGCGGAAGAAAGTAATAAAGGCAAGAGTTCTCTCCAATCGCGAAATATCGGAGAATTGTTTTGTGATGGAGCTGGAAGCGCCGTATCTCGCGGCGAAATTCGTTCCCGGGCAGTTCGTCAACGTGAAGGCGAGGGAAAATACCACGGATCCGCTGTTGCGCATACCTCTGGCCATACATGCGGCGCGCGGGAAAAAAGTGAAGCTTCTTTACAAGGTGGTCGGCAAAGGCACGCGTTTTCTAAGCGCCGTGCCGAAAGAAACCGAGATAGACGTTTTAGGGCCCCTCGGAAACGGGTTTAACGTGAAAACGACAGGCCGGCGCGGCCAAAGCGACGCCGTTCTTGTTGCCGGAGGTCATGGCGTGGCGCCGCTTTATGCTCTTGCCGAACACATGGCGCGAAAAAAGAAAAAAACAACCGTCTTGATCGGCGGCGGAACAAAAAAAGATATCATGTGCGAGAAAGGATTTAAAAAACTCGGAGCAAAGGTGTTCGTGGCGACGGAAGACGGATCAAAAGGACAAAAAGGGTATGTCACGGACCTTCTGGAAAAATATCTTAAAAAACGGACAGACCCAGGAACAACGGTCACCATATACGCGTGCGGACCGAGACCGATGCTTGCCGCCGTTGCGTGGATAGCGGAAGAATACGACCGGCAGGCGCAGGTTTCGCTTGACGCGTACGTGGCATGCGGTATCGGCGCGTGTCTCGGGTGCGTAGTGAGAACGGTTGATGGGTATAAACTCATTTGCAAGGATGGGCCGGTTTTTGACGCGAGGAAAATCGCGTGGGAGCAGCTATAATATGGATCTGAAAATAAAAATAGGATGGGTGACTTTTAAAAACCCTGTGTGGGTGGCCTCGGGAACTTTTGGGAATGCGGAAGAATTCCGGGAATTTCTTGATCCGGCGGGGATCAGAGACGTGGTAACAAAAACATTAACGCTGAACGGGCGCGAAGGCAACCCCCCTCCGAGAATCGTGGAAACGGCATCGGGAATACTTAATGCCATAGGGCTTGAGAATAAAGGGATTGCGCGTTTCAAAAAAGAGAACTACCCGTTCCTGAAAAAACTGAAGACCCGCATCATAATAAGCATCGCCGGAACAGACAAAAAAGAGATCGCCGAATGCGCAGGCGCGTTTTCAGGGCGAAACGAACCGGACGCAATTGAAGTAAACCTGTCGTGCCCGAACGTAACGCGCGCGCACGGCCCCGTGATCGCGCAGGACGCCCGGCGCACGAAAGAAGCGATCGCGGCGGTCAAGCGCAAAGTAAAATGCCCCGTGATCGCCAAACTCTCACCGAACGTGACGAGCATCGCCTCGATCGCCGCCGCCGCCGAAGCGGGCGGGGCCGACGCGATCGCGCTGGTGAACACATACGCCGCGATGGCGGTAGACGCGGAAGAGATGACGCCGATCCTCGGCAACGTAACGGGCGGCCTGAGCGGCCCGGCGATCAAGCCGATGGCTCTGAAAGCGGTGCGAGATGCGTATCACGCCGTGACGATCCCGGTGATCGGCATGGGCGGAGTGATGACGGGCACCGATATCGCGGAGTTCATGCTGTGCGGCGCGACGGCGGTCGCGATCGGCACGGCCAACCTTGCCGACCCGGCGGCGCACAGCAAGATCCTCGCCGAATTCAAGAGATACCTGAGGCGAAAGAAGATAAAGCGCGCCCGCGAGTTAACCGGGGCCCTTAAAGACGGGAGAGCCGCATGAACAGGGAAGCAAAAGACAGGATCATCGTCGCCCTTGACGTGCAAACGTTTGATGACGCGGCGAAAATGATAGACCTTCTTTCGGACGAGGTAGAAATATTTAAGGTGGGCATGGCACCTTTCACCGGGTTCGGCGAAAAGATACTTAAAAAACTTGAAGACATGAAAAAAAAGGTGTTTCTGGACCTCAAGTTCCACGACATTCCGAACACCGTGAAAGAAACGGTGAAACATGCCGTCCGCAAAAAAGTTTTCATGTTAAACGTCCATTGTCTCGGCGGCCTGGACATGATGAAAGCGGCTGCCGAAGGCGCGAAAGAAGCGGCTCGGGCCGGGAAAACCACCCCTCCGATCCTGCTCGGCGTAACGATATTGACCAGCATGGATAGAGCCGCCATGAACGAGGCCGGCATCGCGGGCAGCCCGAGTGAGAGGGCGCTCGCGCTTGCGTGTCTGGCCGACCGCGCCGGGCTCAACGGCGTGGTGGCATCGGCAAAAGAAGCCCGCGCCATAAAAGAAAAACTCGGGAAGCGTTTCATCGTAATAACTCCGGGTATCCGCCCCGACTGGGCCGCATCAAATGACCAGAAAAGAACGCTCACCCCAAAAGAAGCCATATCCGCGGGCGCCGACTACATAGTCGTAGGCCGCCCCGTCATCCACGCAAAAGACCCGACCGAAGCCGTTAGGAAGATCAGGGAAGAAATGGTATGAACTTTGCCGGGAATATGTTAAAATCATTTCGGCGCGAAAGTAACATTTACAGTCAAAAAAGATTACCGAAACAGGATTTCTCCTCTTCTCATGCAGGAATCGGAAATAATAGAACTATTCAAGAAAACCGGGGCTTATCAGCAGGGACATTTTAAGCTCTCCAGCGGTCTGCATTCAGGCGCATATCTGCAATGCGCGCTTCTTCTTCAGAATCCGGTCATTGCCGCCCGCCTGTGCGGGCATCTCGCGGAAAAGATCCACCCGAACGAACCGGACCTGGTCATCGGCCCGGCCATGGGAGGAATAATCCTCGCGCACGAAACAGCAAGGGCGCTCGGCGTGAACGCGATCTTCACGGAAAGAGACGACACCGGAGAGATGGCATTGCGCCGCGGCTTCACCGTAGAGCGCGCCAACAAAATACTTATCACGGAAGACGTGCTCACGACGGGCAGATCCGTTAAAGAGGTTATTGCGCTTCTCGCGCGGCAGGGGATAAAACCTATCGGCGTGGCGGCCCTTGTTGACAGGAGCGGGGGAAAAATAGATCTTGGAGGAATAAAACACGTCAGCTTGATAAAGTTGGACATTCCGACTTTTAAAGAAAAAGAATGTCCGCTTTGCCAGGAAGGGATCCCGATAGAGAAACCGGGATCGCGGAAGTGACGGGGGACATGTCTTTTGGGGACACCCCTGAGCACGGAAATTGGTCGTTTTTTAAGGTTTTTGACTTTACTGAGGTTCTGGGGACACGCCTCCTTCTAGAACAGGGGACATGCCTGTAGTGGACTCGCGGAGTGTGGATGGGTAATGGACTAAAGAGACAAAATTCTAAATACTAAATCCGAAACACTAAACAAATAATCATGATTCAAATCCAAAATCCCAAAACATTTTCAGATAACCCTTTCTTGAAATATTCCGGTTTGGGATTTAAAGTATTGGGATATTAGGATTTGTTTAGGATTTAGAGATTCGGATTTAGTGTTTTTGCGCGGCGAGATGTGTTGGTCAAGGAGAGAGCACGCAGCGCCGAAAAGGGAGGAACACTTATGGAAATGGAACTTAAGAGTATAATTGAAAAAATAAAAGAAGAAGGTGTCGGCGAAGCCGAGAAAGAGGCCAGGGCCGTGATCACTGCCGCGGAGGAAAAAGCGGCCGGCATTATCAGGACGGCCGCGGCAGAAAAAGAAGCGATCGTGGCAAGAGCCGGCTCGGAAGCCGCGCGGATGCGCAAGAACGGCGAAAGCGCGGTGCGACAGGCGGCGCGCGACATTCTGCTCGGACTGAAAGAAGATATATCTAAACTTTTTGACGCGGTAATGAAGAAAGAGATCGCGGAACAGCTTTCAGCCACCCTGCTCAGGGACATGATCCTCTGTCTCGCCGAAAAATTCAACCCCGGAAGCAACGAGGGGATAGAGGTGCTCGTCAGCAAGAAGGATATCGGCGAGCTGGAAAAAATGCTGCTCACCCGGCTTAAAGAGCGCATGGCAAAAGGTGTAACGCTTAAATCTTCACCCGCCGTGGAAAAAGGATTCCGGATAGGCGAGAAAAACGGGAACGCGTATTATGATTTTACCGACGAAGCGATCATGGAAGCGTTCAAGACGTTTCTCAACCCGCGGATAAGAGAAGTGTTGGGTGACGGAGGAAAGTAAAGGATGCACGCATATTATTATCTCGTAGCAACCATGCCTTATCTCAAGTTCGGCGGAGAGGCGCCTCTCAGCGCGGATGATTTTCTCGCTGAGTGCGAAAAATGGCTTACGCCGGCCGACATGAAAACGCTTCTTGTCTCTCGTGACGCGCTTGACGAATGGAAAACCTTTGACAAGGAACTGCGCGCCGATCTTGCCGGTGCGCGACGCGCAAGAAAAAACAACCAAACATATAAAACATCCGCCGAGATCAAACGCGTCCTGTCCATGGAGACGCCGTTACTCAGGGAAAGAGCCCTTGAAGAGCTCAGGTGGAAGTTTATTGAAGACAGAAGCGCGTCATGTTTTTTTGACCTGAAGTGGCTGATGTTTTAT
>JBDRNI010000005.1:0-2874 GCA_043811335.1 Candidatus Omnitrophota bacterium
GACCCGGAGAATTATTATTACGGCGAAATGCTTTCCGGCAAAAACAGGATAACCAAGTCCTTCCAGAAAAAAATGGATGAGCTGGGGTTAAAACCGTTCGGCAGATCAGCGCAGAGTATAGACCCGCAGAATCCCGCCGACAGGCCTTACGCGAACCTCGCGTATGTTCTTCAGGAAAGAACCTCACAGGTGATCTGCGATATCGTAAGGCATTTTTTCACGGAAAATCCTTTAACAAAAGGAACAGATAAACTGGCCCTTTCAGGAGGGGTTGCTCTCAACATACTCTCAAACGGTAAATTGATAACCGAGGGTTTGATCTACGGCGAGAACATTTTTGTTCAACCGGCAGCCGGCGATTCAGGGGTATCGATCGGCTCCGCTCTTACTGTTGCCAGGGAGCTATACGGTCAGGATGTCAATGTTGAAATGGATCACGCGCAGTACGGCCCGGAATATTCAAACGAGGAAATAAGAAAAGTGCTTGAAAAAGCCGGCCTCGTAGAAGGTGTGGATTTCCGGCAAGTAACAGATAAGGAGTTGATATATGAAGCGGCGGATCTTATAGGTGAGGCAAAGGCAATAGCGTGGTTTCAGGGCAGAAGCGAGGTCGGTCCCAGGGCATTGGGCGCGCGAAGCATACTTCTGAATTTGAGCGATGTGCGGGCGAATAATACCGCGAACATAATCAAGGGAAGGCAATCATGGCGGCCTTCCGCTTCAAGTGTTCTTGAAGAAGCCGCCAGGGATTATTTCATGGGAATAGGCAAGGCCCCTTTCATGATAGTGGCGTTTCCCATTTTACACCTTAAGAGGGGTGAGGTTTTATCCGGGGCGCATGAGTTCGGGGATAAACTGGCAAGACCGCAGACCGTTTCAAAAAAAGTAAATCCGTTATACTGGGCGTTATTAGACAAATTAGGGAAGATCGGACAGGCCCCGGCGGTCGTGAACACCTCTTTTAATAAACAGGAACCGCTGGTAGAAGATCCGTCGGAGGCGCTTGATACATTTTTTTACATGGAAAGGGTAGAACATCTGTTCATCGGTAATTTTATAGTGGATAAAACAGAAAATCTGAGACCCGGGATCATTGCCCTGCAAGATGAGGAAAGCTTGCAGGGTTTGATAAAACAGGCGGTTGGTTCCGGCGACATGGATGTCTGGGCTGAACTATTTGTCCGGGCAGGCGAGTTGTATCCTAAATGCCGCAAGATAGGCATCACGATGGATTGCGGCAGATACGGGTTTAAAAGTTTTGAGATACCGCTTGTTAAAGAGATGTTCAGCGGTTCGTTGAAGGAGCATCTGCTCAGGTATATTTCATCCGATATTTTTAACCGCGCCGCGGAATACAGCGCCGAAAAGATATATATCAGTACCACGTCGGACAAGATGGGAAGAGTTGTTTATCAGCTCATAAAGGGTAAACTAACGCAGAATTTCCCCAGGATGAACTATTTCGCGAATTACGGAGAAGATATAGAGATTGTCAGCGCCGCATACGGAGATACTATTGCCCGCGCGAAAAAATTGCCCCCGACACCGCGTCTCGAAAGATCCGCATTTCGCGAGATCCCGGGCAGGTTTATCGGAATAGATGTCGGGGCCACGAACATAAAATGCGTGTTAATAGAAAACGGCGTTGTTAAAAATAAAAAAGAAGTCCCGACTGCGTATACCGGCGGAAAAGAACTCGGGAATCTGATCAGCGTTCTGGCAATGGACCTGGCCGGCGGGAAAAAGGTTGAAGGTATCGGCATATCATTGCCCGGGGTGGTGGACGCCCGCGAAAACAAGCTTAAATGGCTCGTGAATTATGAACATCGCTGGAGAGCGGGCGCTCCGGGAGGGGACATGGCCGAAGAATATAACGCTCTTACGGCCCGGCTGATGTCTCTGAGAGAGCCCTTAGGATGCGGCAACATACGTCTGGTAAATGACGGCACGGCTTTCGGCATCAGCGTGTTAAACAGCAGCAAAGAGAACGATGCCGTGGTTGCTGCGTTGGGAACCGGTATAGGAGCCGGACGTATCAGAGACGGCGCGATAGATATTTCAAGAATAGAACAGAGCGGCGCATTTGTTGTAAACGCCGCAAAAGACGCTGAACGCGACGCTGGATGCGAAGTCAGCGGCTGTTTCTCCGGTGTGTTAAGGGATAGCACGGGAACCATGAGAAGCGAGACGGAACTTGCGTTACAAATGATCAAATGGTTCAAGACAATGCATCTTTTGAACGGAGACAGCAATTTTATCTTCACGGGTGGAGCTACTTTCGGCAAGTATGGCAAAAAACTTATAGATGAGATAAACAGAATTTTGCGGGAGGATCAGCTTGTGTTCAAGGCATCATTGTCGGATGCCGACAGGGTCTTCGGCGCGGCAGAAGGCGCGGCGCAGTTGTCAATGAGCTTGAGCAACGAGAGCGTCATGGAAGAGATCCACAGAATAAACATGTCCATGTTACCCCCGAGACACGGCGCGGCTAAGATCAATTATCTGATATCGGAAGATCTGGTCCCGATAGGCATGCGGAACAGCTTGAACAGTTTTCTTGCGGAACTTTATAAAAAATATCCCTTTCTAAAGGAGAAAGAAGAGATAAAAGTGGTAAAAAGAGATGTTTTAGCGGCGACCGTTAACACGATCCTGTTCCGCGAAGACAAAAACAATGTCGTCAGTGTCGCTCTTTCGAACGCGAGTGATATCGCTTTACTGCCGGAAGGCGTAAGGGCCCTGGTGTTCATCGGAAACAGCGAGACGGATGATTTTGTTCACTTAGAAGGCATAATAGCCGCGCTGAAGGCATTACAGCAGGGCGATATCAACAAGCTGATGAGTTTGTACAGAGCGCTTTCCGGTAAAGAGTTT
>JBDRNI010000006.1:0-6692 GCA_043811335.1 Candidatus Omnitrophota bacterium
AAAAAGTCGCGCAGTATACTGCATGACCCATCCGGGTTGACAACTTTGATAACACGGCTGTAATCGTCAGAATCATCGTCCGGAGTTTCCGGATCATACCACTCATATTCAATGGTCCGTATCCGTATAGGCACACGTCCAGAATCGTAGTCGTCCTGAAACTGCGCTTGATCCGTCCCCGTGAAAAAGTCGCGCAGTATACTGCATGACCCATCCAGGTTGACAATCTTGAAAACACGGCCGTAATCGTCAGAAACATCGTCCGGAGTTCCCGAATCATAGAATCGCTCCAATCTGTGCAGCATGACAGTACCGGCCGCGACGGTATCCTCTCCAAAGACAGTCTCTACCTCGATTGTCTCACGTAAAAGCATCCATCCTTCCGGAGGTCCTTCCAAAAATTCGTATGTTGTGGTTTTGATAAGCTCCCCGTCGGGGTTATATGTCTCTACGATCTTCCCGGGCCGAGTCACCTCCTCGGTATCGCTCGGCGCGTCATAGCTCTCGTCATACTGTTCGCCACTGACCGCACATTGCTCACCATATCCATGAAGCCTGACAGTGCCGGTTACCGTGACATTACCGTCAGCATCGGTGACATTCATCAGATATGTCTCTTTCCGTATCGGTCCTTGTTTTTTAGGATGTTCCGGATCCTCGTTATCGTAGAAACGATATTCCACGCCGTCTTTTACTACATATCTCTCTCCATCAGCCTCTTCATAATGCACAATAGTCTCCACTATTTGTTCATCAGGCGACAGTTCGAGCTGCCCTCCGTTCGGCGCGGTCGAATGGAATGGTTCCTCGTGCCTTTTGTCATACACATATTTTGTCTCGGTATAATTTCCTTCACTTACCTTGTCAACATACTTGAACACGCGCGTTGTTTTTTCCTTCCGTGAGATTATAGCGACAACGCGGCCGCAATCGTCAGAATCATCGTCCGGAGTTTCGTTATCGTCAAAGGCGTACTCTTCAAATACCATGAGAGTTCCGGCATAAATGTCTTCGCCGCTTTCCTGGTCATGCACATCTTCCGAATAATATGTTGTCCATGGCAGGTAGCTGTCCTCATAGAGTAATCCCGACTGTTCTTCCTCAACCCACGGTGTGGGCCCCTGATAAATATTCAAATCACAGGAAGCAAGAGCCATCATGATAACCAGGATTATCGGTAACAAAAATCGCAACGGATGGCGGAAAAAGGAAGAACCTATACCCGATATCCTCGCAAGCATGCCTTTCAATCGGACGCGAAGTGTTTTACGAATGGATGCGGCTCTTTTTGAGGCCACCGTAAAAATGCCGATAAAAAACCCGAATATTGCTTTGAGGACCGGCCTTACCACTTGCGCGAGTTCTTCCAGAGAGCTATTTCTCTCTTCGTCCGTTGCCCAGGTTCTATCGTCCCGGCCGGCGTTCCAGTTCCACGCCATGCTCCATTTACCGCCGTTCTCTTCCACGAAACTGTGCCATTCAAGGGGGCTTCGGTCTTCCACGTCCCGGGCACCTGTCGCATACTCCTCTATAGCCCACGGTATACCCTGCGCATTAAGATCGTTTATTACCTCTTCCAGAGTCTCGTAATTATCACCGAACCTGTCCTCGTAATGATGAATAGCCACATAATCCACTATATCCGTGAACTCAAACGCGTGTTCCGTGTTCACTCCGACCGTGACGAGTTTGCCGGGCGCGTGTTCTCTTACGGCCGCCGCGCATTTTTCAATAAACCGTCTTACCTCGGCCTTCGTCGCTGTCGTGATCCATTCCGGCTCGTTTATTATGTCAAAACTTCCTATCGCGGCGTGATTGCCGTATTCTTTGAGAAACGGTATCAGAAAATCGTTCATAAACGCGTCCTGCGTCGCTTCGTCCGTGAAAAGCTCGTCCCGGCCGAAAAGATGCACGCCGTTTACCTCTCTGGGCGTGTCAGCGACAAGAAAATCAAGGATAAAGAACTCCACGACGCCGTTCCCCGTCTCGTCAATATACTCTTTGTACTTCTCATAGGCTATACCCAAACACGCCTCAACGTCGGTCTGGAATACGTCGTTGTATGCCACGACGTTCCCGTACTCATCAAGAAGGGACCTGCCGTCATCCACGAGGCCAATTCTGACAGAACCGATAGTGAAAGATATCATTTCCTCCAGGTCGTTGCCGTATTCTACAGCATGATGGGAAATACCGTTCCCCCGCGGAAACCATGGCGTGATCCCGAAATTCTGGCCATAGATGCCGCCCCAATTAACGCCCACCTCTCTGCTGACAAGCACCTCGCCCGTGGAGGGTCCGGTGATGAGTCCACAACCCGAAAAAGCCATAGCAATCACCACTAAAACCCCCAGCCATTTCAGAACTTTAGTAACCCATCCCCACCGGCCGGAGGGTCTGTCTTTTTCTTCTTGAGGCGTTTTTTCATCGTCTGTTAATTTTTCCGCGCCTTCTCTTTCCTTGTCTTCTCTTTCCACTTCCGCGACTATCTTGTCAATATTTTCGCGTGTCAATGCTTCATCTAAATCGTTCAACGCGGTCAAGTGCCATTCAAGATTCGCCGCGATATGATCAGCCTCCAGTATCCCCTCATATTCTTCCGGTGAAACACCGTATTTTTTCAGCACGGGAAGCACCGCTACCAATCTGATACGGGTAAAACGCATTAACGCTTCATGGTATTCTTCCGGAACATTATGACGCTCCAGTATACCGAGAACGGAATTACGGCGCGTTTCCTCCACGTTTTCACGCTTTTTATCTTCGTGAAACCTTTCCATCTGCAATTCCGTGGAATTCTCAAGCTTACCGTTGCGAGCAACTGTAAGATGGCAAAGACCATCAGGTGTCCTGCACGCGATAACGGACAGGTCATTGCTTACTTTTTCGGCCACTATGCCCGGAGAAATGCCTTTTTCATCATTCCCGAGGAGAAAATCCCGGAACTCTTCCGGCGTCACCTTGCCGGCCATGGCCTCCAGTCCTTTAGCGGACACCAGCGCGTTATACCGGTTCTCGTAGGTCTGTATCCACATCCCCGATATAGCCTTCATGTCCGCGCCTTCTATTGCGGCTCTTCCGAGAGCGTAAGCAAGCGCCGGGGTAACGGCTTCAAGCTTGTTTTCCGTATCCTGGAAATACGCTTCAATGGCCAGCTGATACTTGCCCGTCTCAAGTATCTTTTCGTAGGGCTTCTTCTTATTGGTCAATATGGCTATATAGGGCCTCTCCTCGCCTTCTTTGAACTTGGGAGTGACAACAAGATACGAAAGTTTTTTCTCTTTCATCAGCTCCGTAAGACCCTGAGTATGATATCCGCCGGTGATGAGCGCCGCTACCTGCTTGCCTTCTGCTCGCATCTTTTTAATGGTGTTGACAAGCATCGCGTTGTTTCTTGCTTCGGCGTCACGGTAAAAGTCCAGCGCGCCATCCACATCGCCGAAGACCTTACCGAGGTCATACCCGGCAGTCATCGGCACCCTGTACTTCCGGCTCGTGTTCCTGATAAACTCGGCGCATGCGGGAACGTCAAACCGGCTACGGTTTTCCCTCAAATAAGCGTATTCACCATTGGTAAGTTCCATGGCATAAAGCTGTTTTAAAAGACGCGCCGTTTTTCCGATGCTGTAAATTTCGCGCTCATCGGCGTTACGATAAAGAGAATCTCTCAATCGCTCTTCCAGCGCTTCCATCTCGCGGTAAAGACCGAAAAGATCCACGGACTCATACACAGAAACGTAGCGGGTAAATCCGATGAGGTTTTTATGCTCGGCGGTTGATACGCCCTTCTTCCCCGCAAATTCAAGAAGATACGCGTGAAAGCCGCTCTGCGATATACGGTTCTCCTTAAACGCGAGCGATTTTACGACCAACTCTTCCAGCTCATCTTTTTCAGATTTTTCGCTCAACGCGTCAATAAGCTTGCGGCGTTCAGTATTGGCTTTTTTAAAATCTATGGATCCTTCCAACCGAATGGATTCAAGCAGTTTTGAAAGTTCCCTGCCGGCGGGAAGTTTTACTTTCTTCTTTTCCGCAAGTTCCGCTATGTGTTTCCAGTAATCCGTAAAGCTTAAAGAGCCGTCCCTGTGTAGTATGCTTTTCCGGTTCAGCCCGCGTAACGCCTCGGACGAAACCTTCTCTTCAAGCGCATTGACCTGCCTCAAAAGCCCGTTTATGTTTTCAACGCGTTCGGCCCTCTCCTTGGCGACCTTTTTAAAACTCTCAAGATTTGCGCGATAAAGAGCGTCGTCCTCCACGCCATAAAGGCCTACTCCGTCGGCATCGCGCGTTACCGAAAAGAATTCACCCGCGCTCATGCGGCCTTCTTTCATCAAAAATCCGGCCGTCTCATCTCTAATGGCTTTATCCGGGAATGTTTTGAGGAGCGAAGTATCCACGAATCCGTTTGCGCCCTCAAGAGCGATAAGGCTCAGGTCATAATTTGTGACGAGTGAATCCAAAAGCTTAACAATGGAATATTGCGCGGACAATGAAGCATGCGCGTCCTGAATATGGATAATGGTTTCGCCGCGGCTTGTAGTGACAGCCTCTTGAGTGCTTGCGACATCATAGGGTATGTTGATCCCTTTTGGATCAAGTGTATTGAGTCGTCCGGGATAGGAGCCCTCGGTGTACGGCATTGCCGCGGTCTTCCAGACAGGTTTTCCGTTCTGCGCCCATCCGGCCTGCTGATGCAAAAAAATCAGGGTCAGAGTGATACTGACACATCGTATAAAAAAAGCATTGCGCTTTCTCCATGTTGATATGCCCGTCTGTTCCTGACCCATGTCAGCAGTAATATTTTTGTCTATTCGGTTTGCATTCATCTCGTTTTACCCCCGTATAAATGCTTTAGTTTGGCTTTCTTTTGTTCTAACACAATAATAGTATAACATATCTGTATAAATACGCAATACCTTTCTTTCTGACTTTTTTGCATTCTAACTTTGGCGGGCCTTGAAATATCCTGTGCTCAAAAACCGTCAAAAAGTACCCAGATCCCGTGCTCAGGGGTGTCCCCAAATGCATGTCCCCCGCTCTCGAGGGGGGACATGTCCCCCATGTAGGAAGTGAGATTGTTATTATAGTATATAGTGGGGGGTGGGGTCAACTGTGTAAACTAAATATTTTGATACTTAACGTGTGTTAGCTGTTACCACTTGGCGTAGACCGGGTGGTTGGGTTTTTCAGAATAAATTAGCAGCAGTAGTGGTTTTTCTTTCTTTTTTGCTACTTTTTTCTTTCTTTGCGCATTGCGTGGATAAGTGTATAACTAATACTGACTTACATAAATATGGAGGATAACGATCATGACTGATCATGAAATGGTCTTTAATTTACGAAAACGCATCTTCGAAGAATGGCGATATAAACGTTACACTTGGCAGGAGGTATATGCAAATTACGGCTTCAGTAAAGCCTGGTTCTATAAATGGTTGAAACGCTATCTTAAATGCGGCGAAAATGGCCTACGTGATAAACCAAGAGCTAAACCTGTACAGCCCCTGTCTATCTCTCCAGAACAAAAAGAACTTATCCTGGAATACATCTTTGACTTCCCCTCTTATGGTCCTAAGAGGATCGCTGATAACTTATCTTTTACTGTCTCGGGTAAAACCGTATGGAAATTCCTTAAAAAGAAAAACCTCAACACTAGACGTAAACGACGTATGTGGGCTCACCAAAATGGCAAACCTGTCCTGACTAAAAAAGAACAATTGTGTATAGCCGCTAAACATAATCATGTGGAATCCTTCTCCCCCGGAGAATTGATTAGTCTGGATACCTTCTGGCTCAATATCAAAAACCTCGGCAAAGTCTTTCAATACACCGCCTGTGACACATTCTCCAGCTACGGCTGGGCAAAAGTGTATCCTGTTAAAACCGGCGACACTTCCATCGACTTCGTCAAAAACCATATGCTTAAAAATATGCCCGATGGTAAACTTAAAAGAATATTGTCAGATCGCGGTACCGAGTTCTATTCTTCCCGCAATAGTATATACAACGACCTGGTTAACCATTCTTTTACCAGATACCTTATGACCAATGCCATCGTTCATTCTGTCACTAAAGTAGCTCATCCCTGGACCAACGGCTATGCTGAAAGACTTAACCAGACTATTTGGCAGGAATTTTACCTGTGCAGATTAACTAAACCATTTAGATCAATCGACGAACTTAACCATGAATTGAAAAAGTTTATGACTCACTATAACTGGAAAAGAGTGCACTCGGGTTACAAACTTAAAGATGGAGGCTTTAAATTCCCGGGTCACGCGTTCTTTGACCTCAATGAAAAAAATCATTGCATCGAGTTCTCTAACTGATGAACTTTATGCTTGCTTACAAAGTTGCAAAAATACCGGGTTTTTGATACGGTGTATTACGCTTACTTTGGTTTACCCTTATGGGTAATTGGACATGTGGTGGGTGTTATGGGAATGGGGCGTAAGAAGTAGGGCACCTTTAAAGGTGCCCTACTCTGGGTCTAACTCGCCAAACTGTTTATGCCGACCAGAGTATTTGTACTGCTGGTTTCATGATCTTGTAGAAGGTTATTGGGACGGCTTGCAGAACTGTTTTTAAGAGATATTTCAATTTTTCTATGGCGTTGATCGAGCCGCTAACCATGGTGCGTATGTAGGTGCCTACTTCTTTTGCGTCTTTCATGTGACTTTCCAAAAAGTGCG
>JBDRNI010000007.1:0-5245 GCA_043811335.1 Candidatus Omnitrophota bacterium
CAGGATTGATTAAGCGGGGACAGGTCTACGTTCGCCAGCAGAACCGTCCCTGAATTAAGGAGGAACGGCATGGCAATGAAAGTAGGAATTAACGGTTTCGGAAGAATAGGAAGAATGGTTTTCAGGATCATGGCTGAACGAGGGGGCTTTGACGTTGTCGCCATAAACGACCTGACAGATGCGAAAACGCTCGGCCACCTGTTAAAATACGATTCAACCCACGGCAAATTCAAGGGGACCGTGGAGGCGAAAGAAAAATCTTTGGTGGTAAACGGTAAGGAGATAGAAATACTGAGTATCAAAAACCCCGCCGATCTTCCCTGGGCCAAAGAAAACGCGGAAATAGTCATTGAATCAACCGGTGTTTTTCGAAAAAGAGACCAGATCGCTCTTCACCTTAAGGCAGGCGCTAAAAAGGTTATTTTGACCGTGCCGGCCAAGGATAAGATAGATAACATGATAGTTCTCGGAGTGAATGATGCCGATCTGAAAGAGACCGATCAGATCGTGTCAAACGCTTCATGCACGACCAACTGTCTGGCCCCGATGGTCAAGGTTCTCAATGACAGTTTCGGCCTTAAAAGAGGGCTCATGACGACGGTGCATGCTTACACGAACGATCAGAGTATATTGGACCTGCCTCACAGCGACCTGAGACGGGCGAGGGCGGCCGCCGAAAGCATAATACCCACGACGACCGGTGCAGCTGCGGCGGTAGGAAAGATTATTCCCGAACTTGCGGGAAAACTTAACGGCATGGCCATGAGGGTTCCCGTAAAAGACGGTTCCGTGGTGGATTTCGTCGCGGAACTCGCGAAAGAAGTAACCGTTGAAGAGGTGAACGAGGCCATGAAAAAAGCCGCGTCCGGCGATCTTAAAGGGATCATGGAATATACCGAGGACCCGATCGTGTCTATAGACATCGTCGGAAATCCCTCCTCTTGCATATTTGACGCCCTTTCAACAATGGTCATAGAAGGTAACATGGTCAAGATTATCGGCTGGTACGATAACGAGTGGGGGTATTCCAACCGTGTAGTTGATCTTGTCAAGCGTCTTGCTCGGTAACTACGGTCACGACGAAGGAAGATAAAAATGAAGAAGACGATTAAGGATATCCAGATCAAGGGGAAAAGAGTGTTAATGCGCGTTGATTTTAACGTTCCCCTGAATGGTCGGCGGATAACCGATGACAGCAGGATAAACGCCGCGCTTGCGTCTATCAGGTATATCCTGGACGCCGGCGGGAAACTTATCCTGATGACACATCTCGGCCGCCCGAAAGGCGAAGTTAAGAATGAATTTCGTCTGGATCCGGTTGCGGAACGTCTTTCCATCCTGTTGAAGAAGAACGTGAAAAAGATGGATGACTGCGTCGGGGAAGACGTTGAAGAGGCCGTTCGCGAGATGAAAGAAGGCGATGTTATACTTCTGGAAAATCTTAGGTTTCACAAGGAAGAGAAAAAGAATGACGCCGGTTTCGCGAAACAGCTTGCCTCTCTCGGCGATGTGTTCGTCGAAGACGCTTTCGGCACCTGTCACCGAGCACATGCATCAACGGTCGGCGTTGCAAAGTATCTTCCCGCCGTGGCGGGATTTCTTGTTCAGAAAGAGATTGAAGCATTTGATAAGATCACGAAAAACCCGGCAAGGCCTGTTTGCCTGATACTCGGAGGGGCGAAGGTCGCGGACAAGATCCCGGTCATAGAGAACATGCTGGATAAAATAGATTTTCTTCTGATCGGCGGCGCCATGGCATACACGTTTCTCAAATCCAGGCATAAAGGGATAGGTGCTTCACGCCTTGAAGAAGAAATGCTGGATACGGTTGTCAGGTTATTTGAAAAGGCGAGCGCGAAGAATGTCAGTATATTTCTGCCGACGGATCACGTCGTTGCGAAGGAGATAAAAGAGGATGCGAAGCATAAAATAGTAGAAGGCGATATTCCCGACGGCTGGATCGGCTTGGATATCGGCCCCGAAACGGTAAAAAAGTTTGAATCCGTTCTGAAAGGATCAAAAACCATAATCTGGAACGGGCCCGTGGGGCTGTTTGAAATGAAGCCTTTTTCAACGGGAACGCGTGAACTGATAGAATTTATCGCGAAACTTGACGCGATCACGGTTATCGGCGGCGGGGATACGGCGGCAGCGGTTAATCAGCTGAATCTGGGAAGCAGCATGACGCATATATCCACGGGCGGAGGGGCCTTTCTTGAGCTCCTTGAAGGAAAAGAACTGCCGGGTATCGCGGTACTCGCGGACTGCAACACTGAGGACACTGAAGAAGACAGAGGACACTGAATTTGTAGGGCACCTTTAAAGGTGCCCTACAAACTGAATGAGGAGAGTGCGACATGAGACGACCCGTGATTGCCGGAAACTGGAAAATGTATAAGAATGTTGATGAAGCTGTTGCCTTGGCGAACGCGATAAAAGGTTCCGCCGCAGGCATAGACAATGTTGAGATAGTTGTTTGCCCTCCTTTTATAGATCTGGCCGCTGCGGAAAAGATACTGGCAGGGAGCAATATTTTTCTTGGTGCACAGAACTGTTATTGGGAGGATGAGGGGGCGTTCACGGGAGAGGTCTCTGTTCCGATGCTCAAAAGCGCGGGATGTAAATATATTGTCGTGGGGCATTCGGAACGGCGGAAATATTTCGGGGAAACCAATGAAACCGTGAATAAAAAGATAGCCGCGGTTATCCGTGCGGCGCTTGTTCCTATAATGTGTGTCGGAGAGACCCTCGAAGAGAGAGAGTCCGGTAAGACCATGGATATCGTCGGCACTCAGGTGGCTAAGGGGCTTGAAGGATTTGATGCGGCGTACCTGAAAGAACTGATCATTGCTTATGAACCGGTGTGGGCGATAGGAACGGGAAAGACCGCCACCGGCGACCAGGCGCAGGAAGTGCATGCTACGATAAGGGCCCTGATCGGCAGATTGTATCCGGGGTCTTTCTCTTCCAAGATAAGGATATTATACGGCGGCAGCGTAAAACCCGATAATGTTGAAGCTCTCATGTCTGAAAAAGACATAGACGGCGCCTTGATCGGAGGCGCGAGCTTGAAACCCGAAGGGTTTACTGATATAATCAAGGCCACATCCAAAATTTATGAATCGGACGGAAGATAGGGGAAAAGTAGAGAAATGTATATTACACTTATAGTTATCCATTGTGTTGTGTGTTTAGTTCTCATGGCCACGATATTACTCCAGGCGGGCAAGGGAGCCGGGCTTACTGAAGCGTTTGGAGGCGGCGGTGACGCCATGCAGTCGATGTTAGGGACTCAGGCGCCGATTCTTCTTAAAAGAGCCACCACCGTAAGCGCTATTGTCTTTCTGCTGACATCTATTCTTCTTGGTATGGTAACTGCCAGAAAAGGCAGATCGCTTTTTGACGAAAAATGGGCCGTTGAGACGTCATCCACGCAGGCGGTGACTCCGGTCGCTCCGGTAAAAACGGAAACGGCGCTTCCAAAAGAGAAAACGTTACCGGCGGCCGCATCCGAATCGTCCAAGACCGTAAACAATTAAAATTTTTCAAAACATGGGATACACGATAACCGAGAAAATATTGCTCTCGCATGTCCCCGGCGCAAAAACAATAGCGCCGGGCGATTTCATAAAAGCGAAAGTGGATCTATGCCTGGGGAATGATATAACAAGTCCGATCGCCATAAGAGAGTTTCGTTCTCTTGGCAGGAAGAGGGTATTTAATCGTAAGAGGATCGCACTGGTTCCGGACCATTTTCTGCCGGCAAAGGACATGAAAAGCGCCAATCAGGCAAAAATAGTCAAAGAATTTGCCGAAGAATTCGGGATAACAAACTATTTTGAATTAGGCCAGATGGGCGTGGAGCACGCGTTGCTTCCCGAGAGGGGACTGATCCTGCCGGGAGATCTCATGATCGGCGCTGATTCTCATACGTGCACTCACGGCGCGCTAGGGGCGTTCGCTACGGGCATGGGCAGCACGGACTTGGCTTTTGCCATGGCGTTCGGGGAATGCTGGATGAAGGTGCCCGAAACGATCAAGCTGTGTTTTACCGGGAAACCCAGAAAATGGGTCGGAGGAAAAGATCTTATCCTCCACGCGATCTCGGATCTCGGCGTTTCCGGGGCTCTGTATAAGGCTATTGAGTTCACGGGCAGCACCATTGAGATGCTTTCGATGGATGCCCGGTTTACGATGTGCAATATGGCCATCGAGGCGGGCGCAAAGAACGGGATAATGATCCCTGACAAGATTACCGAGAAGTATATTAAGTCCGCTGTGAGAAAGTATAAACCGTCGCGTAAAGGCTATAAAATGCTCAAAAGCGACGATGACGCCGTATACGCCGAGGTGAGAGAGTATAATGTTTCAAAACTGGAACCTATTGTTGCCACGCCCCACTTGCCGTCAAACGGAAAACCCGTCAGCGAGTTAAAGGATATCAAGGTTAATCAGGTCGTTATAGGATCATGCACGAACGGAAGAATAAGCGATCTCTGTGAAGCCGCATCCGTGCTCAGGAACAGGAGCGTTAATCCGAATGTTCGTCTTATTGTCATCCCGGCCACGCAGGATATTTATCTTGAAGCCGTCAGGGAAGGATATGCGGAGACATTCACGCGTGCGGGCGGAGTTTTCTGCACACCGAGCTGCGGGCCGTGTCTCGGCGGGCACATGGGTATTTTGTCCGAGGGCGAGACCGCCGTGGCCACAACCAACAGGAATTTTGTCGGACGGATGGGGCATCCCAAAAGTTTTGTTTACCTTGCGAATCCGGCAGTGGCGGCCGCGAGCGCGATCAAGGGAACGATAGCGCATCCCGCGGATCTATAAACGTCTGCGGCGACGGAATAGAAACAGGAAAAGCATGAAGCTAAAGGGCAAAGTTCATAAATTCGGTGATAATGTGAACACGGATGAAATTATTCCGGCGCGTTATTTAAATGTGTCCGACCCGGGGGAACTCGCGAAACACTGCATGGAGGATGCCAATCGCAGGTTTGTCGGGCAGGTGGAGCCGGGCGATGTTATCGTGGCCGGAGAGAATTTCGGATGCGGGTCTTCAAGGGAACACGCGCCGATAGCGATTAAAGCAGTGGGCGTATCCTGCGTGATCGCCGGAAGTTTTGCGAGAATATTTTACAGGAACGCTATCAATATCGGCCTGCCGATCTTTACCAGCCCGGAGGCCGTAAAAGTTCTTAAAAAAGGCGATGAGGTGGAGGTCAGCGTCGGCAGGGGCGAG
>JBDRNI010000008.1:0-5954 GCA_043811335.1 Candidatus Omnitrophota bacterium
CGCGTCCCAAGGGTTTATAAGTCGCCTCTAGGCTATCCTCATCGCACAACCCCTTCCAACACAAACACGTATCTCCTAACGCAGTAGCAGCAAGTCCGTCAAAATTCGTAACACAAATTTTGACGAGATTTTACCAGTTTGAGAAACAAATTAGCGGATTATAGAAGCTATGACGGTGCGTAGAATTGGCTGGGGGCCTTGATTTAGGGGGTTAAATTTCCCTCGCTCTACCACAGGCCTTTGGCCTGAGGGAGAGCGAGGGAAATTTCAGAGGTCAATTTCCTCGCTGGGGAAATTGACCGTCCCCGGGAGCAAGGCCCCCAGCCAATTCTTCGTGGCGCCAAACTACCACAAAACCATCCAATTTCGTTTTCAAACATACCCCCTAAACCTACATATTGACAACGAAGTCCGATATGTTATACTGATTTAGCGTATTTTAGGACCTGCCTAACAGGCGTCTATAGGGGTCATAGTGGAAAATAATAGTATATATATAAGAGACCTGAAGCAAGAAGGGCTAAAATGGCAAAGTTAACAGGCGCGGAAATTCTGATCAAAAGCTTGTGCAAAGAGGGGGTTACTCACGCTTTCGGGTATCCGGGAGGGACGATAATACCTCTGACCGACAAGCTTTACAGCAGCAAGTCGCTGACGTTTCATCTGACACGCCACGAACAGGGCGCCGTTCACGCGGCCGACGGGTATGCGCGCGCTACCGGTAGGGTCGGAGCTTGTATCGCGACGTCAGGCCCGGGCGCTACGAATCTCGTCACGGGAATAGCGACGGCGCACATGGATTCCATTCCGCTCGTTGCCATTACGGGGCAGGTCAATTCGGCGCTCATAGGGAACGACGCGTTTCAGGAAGCCGACATGTCGGGTATCACGAGGCCCATCACGAAACATAACTACCTCGTGAAAGACGTGAAAGATCTGGCTCAAGTGGTCAAGGAGGCCTTTCATATTGCCAGAACCGGCCGGCCAGGACCCGTGCTGATCGATCTTCCCGTTGATGTTCAGCTTCAAAAAACCGAGTTTAAATATCCGAAGACGGTAGATATTCGCGGGTATAAACCGACATATGAAGGACATGTCGGTCAGATCAAGAAAATAGCGAAAGCGATAGAAAAAAGCAAACGGCCTGTTATATATGCGGGCGGCGGTATTATCCTCTCCGGCGCGTCAAAAGAACTCACGGAGTTCGCCTGTAAGACCGGTATTCCCGTGACGACGACACTGATGGGACTCGGTGGCTTTCCGGAAGACAATACTTTGAGCTTGGGAATGCTGGGCATGCACGGAACGGCTTATGCTAACCATGCTATACAGGATTCTGATCTTATCATAGCGGTGGGGGCCAGGTTTGACGACAGGGTTACCGGCAGAATTGATACGTTCGCCCCGAAGGCCATAGTGGCGCATATTGATATTGATCCGGCAAGCGTCAGCAAGAACATTCGCGTGAATATTCCCGTTATCGGCGACGCGAAAGGGGTTTTAAAAGAACTGAATAAACTCTCAAAAAAAGGGAGCTACGGCGCATGGCATAAAACGATCGCCGGTTGGAAAAAGAAAATGCCGCTCAGGTATAAAAACGACGGAAAATTAAGACCGCAGTATATTATTGAACAGATCCATGCGCTGACAAAAGGCAAGAATGTTATAATCGCGACCGAGGTCGGGCAGAACCAGATGTGGGCGGCGCAATTTTTCACGTTTACAAAGCCGAGAACATGGCTGTCAAGCGGAGGATTGGGCACCATGGGATACGGCTTCCCGGCGGCGATAGGCGCGCAGATCGGAAAACCGGGCAGTATAGTTTTTGATATCGCCGGCGACGGAAGCATCCAGATGAACATTCAGGAACTCGCGACGGCTGTCATAGAGAAACTGCCCGTTAAGATAGCTATACTCAACAACGGTTATCTGGGGATGGTGCGCCAGTGGCAGGAACTGTTCTACGAAAAACGTTATGCATATACCGTTCTGGCGAAAAAAGATCTGACCGCATGCCCGGAAAACGTGCGCCTGGCTGAAAGTTACGGCGCTAAAGGCATGAGGATCAGAAAAAAAACCGATGTTCACAAGGCCATAAAAGACGCGTTGAAAATAAAAGGGCCGGTTGTCATGGATTTTATTATTGAAAGGGAAGAGAACGTGTTTCCCATGGTTCCCGCGGGGGAATCCATTGATAAGATGATCCACGGCCTCGCATAGAGCATAATTGGCTCATAGCTGTTGGCTTATGGCTCGTGTCAGATGACCCTTAGGTCACTTTGTCATCCCCATGACAATGGGGATCCATTCTGGATTCCCGTTTACACGGGAATGACAGATGAGTCGTAGGGGCAGGGTCCAAACGGCCAACGGCAAACAGCCAACGGAGAGAGCAGGAGATAAAAATGGATAAATTTATTATAGCGGTTCTGGTAGAAAACAAATTCGGAGTTCTGGCGAGAGTTGCCGGTCTTTTTTCGGCGCGCGGGTTTAATATCATCTCACTGGCGGTAGGGGAGACCGAAGACCCGGAGGTTTCGCGCATGACCATAGTGGTGGAAGCTGACGAGAGAATACTGGAACAGGTCAAGAAACAGCTGAATAAACTCATAGACGTTATCACCGTGCAGGATCTTACCGGCGGGAAGTATGTGGACCGGGAACTCATACTGATAAAGGTCAAAGCGGAGAGCGCCGCCGTCAGGGAGAAGATCGTGCGGGTTGTTGATTCCACGGGCGCGGAAATAGTTGATATAGGCAAGAAGTGCCTTACCGTGGAAGAAGCCGGAGATGAACATAAGGTAAAGGCCCTGATAGAACTTCTGCGTTCTTACGGAATACTGGAGATCGTCAGAACCGGAAAAATAGCAATACAGTCCAAGTGACACCAAAAGGAGGAAAGTGATGGCAAAGATGTACTATGACAAAGATGCCGATCTAAACGCGATAAAGGATGTTAAAGTCGCTATTATCGGCTACGGAATACAGGGGCGCGGGCAGGCCCTGAATCTGAGAGACAGCGGTATCAATGTGCTGGTAAGCGAATTGGCGGATACGCCTAATCACGCGCAGGCGGTTAAGGACGGGTTTGATGTTATCTCGGCGGATGAAGCCGCCGCGCAGGCGGACATCGTGCAGATACTGACGCAGGATCACGTCCAGGGCGCGGTTTATAAAAAAGCGATAGAAAAAAACCTTAAAGAAGGCGATGCGCTGGTTTTTTCTCACGGGTTCAATATACATTTTAAACAGATCGTTCCCCCGAAGAATGTGGACGTTTTCATGGTGGCGCCGAAAGGTCCGGGAGCGTTGGTTCGGGAGATGTATGAACAGGGCAAAGGTGTCCCGTGTCTTATCGCGGTTTTTCAGGATTTTACGGGTAAGGCGAAAGATAAGGCCCTTGCCTATGCCAAGGCCCTCGGCGGAACGCGCGCGGGCGTGATAGAAACCACTTTCAAGGAAGAGACCGAAACGGATCTTTTCGGAGAACAGGCGGTTCTTTGCGGAGGAACGTCGGAATTGATAAAAGCAGGGTTTGATACGCTGGTGGAAGCGGGATACCAGCCGGAGATCGCGTATTTTGAGTGTCTGCATGAGCTCAAGCTTATTACCGACCTTATCTATAAATACGGGAT
Source organism: Candidatus Omnitrophota bacterium (assembly GCA_043811335.1). Lineage (GTDB taxonomy): Bacteria > Omnitrophota > Gorgyraeia > Tantalellales > Tantalellaceae > CAZGOZ01. The sequence continues at coordinate 3,636 of JBDRNI010000008.1, forward strand.
CTCGGGTATGAGAAAACGCGTCTCCGACACGGCAGAATATGGCGACATTACCAGAGGAAAAAGGATTGTCAGCCAAAAGACCCGTGAAGAGATGAAAAACATACTGAAAGAGATACAGTCGGGAAGTTTTGCCGATGAATGGATCAAGGAAAACGAAGCGGGAAGGCCGCGTTACAACAAAATAACAGAAGAAGAAAAGCATCACGGCATTGAGAAGATCGGAGAGAAGCTTCGCGCCATGATGCCCTGGATAAAATCATGAAAAAAGACAAAATTCTCATATTTGACACGACCCTGAGAGACGGCGAACAGACCCCCGGCGCGAGCTTGACCGTCAAGGAGAAACTCAAGATAGCCCTGCAGCTGGAAAAGCTGGGTGTGGATATTATTGAGGCGGGTTTTCCGCGCACGAGCCCGGGAGACCTTGAGGCAGTCAAAGCGGTTAGCAAGCATGTCAAAAAACCCATCATATGCGGCCTGGCTCGGGCGACCAAAAGGGATATAGACGATGCTTACGAGGCGCTTAAAAAAGCCAAGCATTCACGGGTGCACGTTTTTCTCGCCACATCAAAGATACACAGAAAGTATAAACTGAAAAAAGCGAAAAGCGAGATATTGAAAACGTCCGTGGAAGCGGTGAAATACGCGAGAAATAAATTCGGTGACGTTGAGTTCTCGCCGGAAGACGCCTCCCGCACCGAGCCGGATTTTCTCGCCCGCGTGGTTGAGGGCGTAATAGCCGCCGGCGCGCGAACCGTGAATATCCCTGATACCGTAGGGTATTCGGCGCCGACGGAATTTGAACTGATCATAAGGCGTCTGGTGGAGCGCGTGCCTAATATCTCAAAAGCCGTTATAAGCGCGCATTGTCATGATGACCTGGGGCTCAGCGTGGGAAACTCGCTTGCAGCTATTCTTGGCGGCGCGCGTCAGATAGAATGCACGATAAACGGCCTTGGCGAAAGGGCGGGCAACGCCTCGCTTGAAGAGATCGTCATGGCGCTCTTGATGCGCAAGGATCTGTTCGGCGGCATGACGACAAATGTGCGGATAAAGGAACTGTATAAGACCAGCCGTCTTGTCAGCAGGCTGACCGGTATACCGGTTCAGCCGAACAAGGCTATTATCGGAGAGAACGCGTTCAGCCACGAGGCCGGGATCCATCAGGACGGCATTCTGAAGAAACGCGTTACTTACGAGATCATGAGACCGCAGGACGTCGGGTTCAAGGGAAGCAAGCTTGTTCTGGGAAAACTTTCCGGCAGGCACGCTTTTTCCGTGCGGCTGAAAGATCTGGGATATACCCTTTCGGGCGGCGAACTGGATAAAGCGTTTGCGCGGTTCAAGACACTCGCGGATAAGAAACGCCAGATATTTGACGAGGATCTCGCGATGATAGTGGAAGATGAACTCGCGGTCATTCCCGAGAAGTATAAACTTCTGAGTTTTCGCGTGACGAGCGGCAGTGACATAAAACCCGTGGCGGAAGTAACGCTCATGGCTGCGAAAAAGCGGAAGAGCGCTACTGCTTCGGGCGATGGCCCGATAGACGCGTGTTTCAAGACCATAGACAAGGCCGCCGGATTGAAAGGCAAGCTCGTTGATTACAGGGTGAACGCCGTTACCGGCGGTAAAGATGCCCTGGGCGAAGCCAGCGTCAAGGTTCGGTTCAATGATAAAGTGGTTTTCGGCAGGGGTTCAAGCACAGATGTTATAGAGGCGAGCGTCCGGGCATACGTGAACGCGATCAACCGGCTTTCGATGTGACGGATAATGCGTATGTGCGCGAGAAGGGCAGCGTAGGGGCGGGGTTTCCCCGCCCTTGATGTATTCGGGCAATATATAATTATTTCGGGCGGACACATGGGTCCGCCCCTACGAATTTTATTATTATGAATAAAGATGTGGGTAAAAAAAAGATATACGGGTTGTTGGGTAAGAATATAAGTTATTCGCTTTCTCCCGTTATGCATAATGCTGCGTTCGGGGACGACGTATATGAAATATTTGACAGACAGGAGAACGAACTTACGAGTTTTTTTGAAGAATATGTCGATGGAGGTAAACTCAGCGGTTTTAACGTGACGGATCCGTATAAGATAATAGTGAAAGAAACACTGGAGAAGAAATTCCCAGAATGCTGTAAAGGAAGTGATGCTGAAATAGTAGGGGCAGTAAATACCGTAAAAATTGATAATGGTAAAATAACCGCTACAAATACTGACGGAAGAGGTTTTGTTGAATCTCTTAAAGAGATTTGCAGCGAGTTTTCAAAACCTGAATCTTTTGCGGGGAAAAATATTTTTGTCATAGGAGCAG
>JBDRNI010000009.1:0-7229 GCA_043811335.1 Candidatus Omnitrophota bacterium
ATGGTTTCCGGCATGCTTGATATATATCTTTCAAGTATAAGCAATAAAATGAACGAAGTAATGAAGGTTCTGACAATTATCGCTACGATCTTTATACCTCTCAGTTTTGTGGCAAGCCTTTACGGGATGAATTTCAACACAGGAGTTTCTAAGTTCAACATGCCCGAGCTGAACTGGCCGTTCGGGTATCTATTTGCACTATCAATAATGGTGTCCATAGCGTTAGGGATGCTGCTTTATTTCAAACGCAAAAAGTGGATCTAAAGAGGCATGTGTGCTGACAAAATGCCGGCGTGTTCGGCGGGACCAGCGCGAATGAAAATCCTGATGGAGATACATGAAGATCACGATCGCACAGCTTGACCCCGGGATAGAGGGGATCGCGGACAGGGTAAAGAGAATATACGGCATTCTGGCGAAGCATGCCCGGACGTCAGATCTGGTCGTCTTTTCCGGGTTTTTTCTCGGCGGAGCGCTCCCGCGGAAAAGTATAAACGAGCCGGAGGTTATCCGCAAGATCCGGGCTGCGGTAGGGGAGCTTGCCGGTATATCTAAAAAATATCCGGATTGCGGCATGCTTCTGGCGCTTCCGGAGGGCGATGATGAAAACATGTCTGTGCTTATTCATGACGGAGAGGTCCTGGAACGGCGCCAGTCGGCATGCGAAACCGAAATAATTTCTTTTAGGAATAACAAACTGGGTGTGTGTGTCTGTCCTGGCGCGCCGAAGGATCGTAAATGCGTTCCGTCTGCGCCCGGCGTTTCCGCGCTGATAGGGTTTGCCGCGTCTTCTTTTTGCGCGGGCGGAGACCTTGCGCGTTATAGTTTTATACGGGATCGCGCCCGTAAAAATAAGACACCTTTTGTATTCGCCAATCAGTTGGGCTCCGGGGATGAACTTATATTTGACGGACGCAGTATTTTGGCGGATAAAGAGGGCAGGCCGGTTTCCGTGTTCCCGGCTTTTGAGGAATACGTAGAGACACTTGATACCGCCGTCGCGGGCAGCGCCGAGACATACAGGGGGACGGATGAAATAGAGTCGGTCTATAAGGCGCTCATCTTCGGCATCCGCGGCTACATGAAAAAACACGGGTTTTCCAAGATCGTCATTGGCATCTCGGGCGGTATTGATTCCGCCGTTGCGTGCGCTCTGGCAAAAGAAGCGGCGGGAGCCGTGAACGTGCTTGGTGTTTACATGCCGAGTCCGTATTCCTTAAAAGAAAGCGCGCAGTACGCGCAGGAACTTTCAAAAAACCTTGATATTCAGTTAAGAACAGTGCCGATCTCCGATATATATAGCGCTTATAAAAACGCGCTGAAAAAGGATTTGCTTGTAGAAGAAAAAGAAGAAGTGGGAATCTATCTGCAGAACATTCAGGCCAGAATAAGAGGGAATATACTCATGGCGTTTTCCAACAAGTTCGGTCATCTTCTTCTCGCAACAGGCAACAGAAGCGAACTCGCGGCCGGATACTGCACTTTGTATGGGGATCTGGCGGGAGGGCTTGCCGTTATATCCGATGTTCCAAAGACGATGGTTTACCGTCTGGCGGCATATATCAACGAGCCGGATAAGGTGATACCGCAGGCGATCATAAGCCGTCCGCCTTCGGCTGAACTTAAACCCGGGCAGCTTGATCAGGACACGCTTCCCGATTATGAGACTCTTGATGGGATGGTTTCCTCGTATCTGGACAAAGAGCAGTCCGCCGAAGAGATGGTAAAAGAAGGGTTTGATCCCGAAAAGGTGGAATGGTTTATCGCAGCCGTTAAAAAAAGCGCGTATAAGAGAAAACAGGCTCCTCCGGGCCTGAGAGTAACTACAAGAAGATAAATTTAAAATGAGGTGAAACATGGCGAACGAAACGGTTTTTAAACGATACGAGGGCAATCCTATCATCACCGCCGCGGCGGTTCCGCGCGCAAACAGTATCCACAACAGCGCCATTGTCCCGTTTGATGGCGGTTACGCGGGTATATTCCGTGTGGATGAAATAGATCTCAATTTTACGCTGCATGCCGGCAGGAGCAAGGACGGTATTTGCTGGAAGATCGATCCTGAAGTGATAAAAATGGAAAACAGCGATCCGTATCTTGATATAAAGAACAGGACATATGATCCGCGGGTCACGCAGATAGGGGATAGTTATTACGTGACATGGTGCCTTGATTCTTCGCAGGGTCCCTGTATAGGTCTGGCCGTTACTAAAGACTTTAAGACCTTCAAACAGATGGAGAACCCGCTGCCTCCGGCGAACCGTAATTGCGTTATCTTTCCGCGGAAAATAAACGAAAAATACGCCATATTGCACAGACCCAGCGACAGGGCGCATACTCCGTTCGGTGATATATTTTATTCCACCAGCCAGGATCTTGTCCACTGGGGATGTCATCGTTTCGTTTTCGGCACTTCAAACAGCGGGTGGCAGTCCACTAAAGTAGGGCCGGGCCCTGTTCCGATAGAGACGAAAGACGGATGGCTTCTCATATATCACGGTGTCTGGACCAGCTGTAATGGGTATCTCTATTACGCCGGAGGCGCTCTTTTAGATATAGACCGGCCGTGGAAGGTGCTGTATCGGACACGTGATTATCTTCTTGCGCCCACCGAGCCATATGAACGTATAGGAGATGTCCCCAATGTCGTATTCCCGAGTTCTGCCGTGATGATCGGAGATACTCTGCGGCTGTATTATGGCTGCGCGGATACCTGCATTTCCGTGGCGGAAGCGAAACTCCGGGATGTTGTTAAGTTCGTTAAAACTCATAGTTTTTGACGCCTTAAGAGGAATATCGCGTGAAGGGCATGGACATGTGCATGTCCTCGTCCTGAATGTGCTTGAAATGGCTTTTGTATGTATGCTATAATACGCTCCAAATCGGTGCCCGCATAGCTCAGTTGGTAGAGCAACTGACTCTTAATCAGTGGGTCCAAGGTTCGAGCCCTTGTGCGGGTACCAATCCTAACAAAAGGCAGGGCCTTTTGTTAGGATAGAGCAATGGATTGTAGGGGCACCCCTTGTGGGTGCCCTTGGGTGGCAATACGAGATAACAGGGCGGGCACAAGGCCCGCCCCTACTATCGTGTACCAAACGAGATAAGGCGGGTGTAGCTCAGTTGGTAGAGCATCACGTTGCCAACGTGATTGTCGTCGGTTCGAGTCCGATCACCCGCTCCATTTTTTTTGTGGCCAGAGGATAAGTAAACCTACAACATTGATTGTGATCATGGGAGATGAGAAATATGAACATAGCGGACATGTTAAGTAAAGATGTAGTATCGGTGGATCTTAAATCCGGCAGCAAGAAAGAGATGCTTTCGGAATTGGTGGATTTGTTGGTTGCTTCCGGTGATATCAATAAACCGGATAAGAAAGAGGTCGTGAAAAAACTGGAGGCCAGAGAAGCTCTCGGGTCTACGGGGATAGGGAAGGGCGTGGGAATACCGCATGCCAAGTGTCCCAAAGTGAAGAAGATGGTCGCTGCGTTAGGGATATCAAAAAACGGCGTTGATTTTAAGTCCCTTGACGGCGAGCTTACATACATATATTTTCTGCTTATAGCTCCCGGAGAAGTTCCGGGTCCCCATCTTAAAGCTCTGGCCAGGATATCCCGTCTCCTGGACGATAAGTTCGTAAGAGACAGGCTTCGCGCGGCGAAGAACCCCCAAGGTGTTCTGGGAATAATAAAAGAAGAAGAAAAGAAAAAACTTTGATAAAACGTGCCGGGCGGATAAGTCTGCCGAAGGTGTTGATGAGACATGAGCGTTAATAAAAGATTAAAATGGTTGTATCCGGGAATGCTTGTTAAACGGTGGATTTCTTTTGCCGTTTTCGGCATGCTCATGATCTCCATGGGGTTTGTTATTGTGATAGCGGAACGCAGCTCGGAAAATAAAGCTATTGCCGGGCTTATCATTATTCTGGGAGTGCTGTCTGTTATAATCGCTGTAAAGAGAATATTGAAGTCTTTCATGACGGCCTTGTCACCGGTTTCGGCGCAGGTTGATGATACCCTTGTGGATAAAATATACGAGCGGCGTATCCTGGAGAAAGGTCCGAAAATAGTCGTGGTAGGCGGTGGAACCGGTCTTTCCACGCTTTTGATGGGCCTTAAACAGCGAACCAGCAATATTACCGCCATAGTAACAGTTGCGGATGATGGCGGATCTTCCGGACGACTGCGTGAAGAATTCGGGGTGCTGCCTCCCGGGGATATACGTAACTGTCTCGTGGCGCTTGCGGATTCAGAGCATCTTCTCGGCTCTCTTTTTCAGTTCCGTTTCACGGAAGGAAAAGGCCTTTACGGGCATAATTTCGGCAATCTTTTTATCACGGCGATGTCCCGTGTTACCGGCGATTTTGCCAGCGCTATCAGAGAGTCAAGTAAGGTTTTAGCCATAAGCGGCAATGTGTTTCCGGCTACCCTTCAAAGAGTTAAACTGGTGGCGCGCCGCGACGACGGCAAAGAGACGGTAGGGGAGTGCCGGATAAGAGAGGAGAAGGGCAGCCCGATAGATCGTCTTCTTCTTCTTCCGGATGATTGCGAGGCGACTCACGAATCGGTGGAGGCCATCCGGCAGGCGGATGCGATCATTCTGGGGCCGGGATCGCTTTATACCAGCGTGATGCCTAACCTTCTGATAAGCGGCATAAAAAACGCGATAATTAAATCCAGGGCCGTAAAGATATATATCTGCAACATCATGACGGAAGCCGGAGAAACCGATGATTATTCGGTTTCGGACCACGTTAGGGCGATCGTGAAACATACCCGTCCGGGGATAGTGGACTATTGCATAGCGAACATGATGTGTGTTCCAAAACAGTTTCATGAGAAATACGGTCTTGAGAACAAATTTCCCGTAAAACTGGACGAAAAAGATGAAAACTGGTTTAAACAGGAAAAAATAGAACTGGTCAAAGCGCGAATAGCCAGCATAAAGGAATTTATCAGGCATGATTCTCTCAGTTTATGTGAGACGATCGTAGATATATTGAACGAAAAAAGAACGCGGTAAGAATGCAGAATGATCACGAAAGGAAGCATGACAGCCAGAAGAGATATTGTCGTGAAAAATAAAACCGGTTTGCATGCCAGACCCGCCGCTATTTTTGTCCAGCTGGCGAATAAATTCGAAAGCGATATAACAATAATAAAAGGCAAGCAAGAGGTCAGCGGCAAATCCATAATGGGAATATTAATGCTCGCGGCCGAGAAAGGTTCTAAAATAACTATTTTCGCCGAAGGCAGCGATGCGGAAGAAGCCGTCAGGGAATTGTCCGAGATACTTCTGAGTGATATAGAAATGAATACAGGTTCCGCTAAAGACGGGAAGAAGGATTGATGGAAAAGAAGCGTTACACGTCAAAAAAGAAACAGATCCAGCTCAAGGGAATTCCCGCCGCTCCGGGAATAGCGATAGGAAAAGCGCATGTTTTCGGAACGGAGGACATGCTGCCGCCCGAGCGCAGCATTTCCGAACGTGAGATGTTTTCTGAAATAGAAAGATTCCGGGAAGCCCTGAACCGGACAAGAAAAGAGATCCTTGCGATAGAGAAGAAGATATCCCGCGAGATGGGAATGGAACACGGCAGAATATTCAGCGCGCATATTCTCGTGCTTGAAGACAGCATACTCGTCCAGGAGGTCATTACAACCCTCAAAAAGAAAAAGAAGAACATAGAGACCGTGTTCGCCGGGGTCTTAAATAGATACATAAAGGCTCTTGCCGGCGCCAGAGACGAGTATCTGAGAGACAGGATAAGCGATATAACCGATGTCGGCAAAAGAATACTGCGGAATTTGGCGGGGAAAGAAGAAAAGAATCTTGGAGACCTTGACGAAGAATCTATCGTAATTGCATATGACCTTTCGCCCTCTGATACGGCAATGATGCATAAAAGCCATGTTCTGGGCTTCGCCACGGATATAGGAGGCAGAACCTCCCATACGGCTATCATGGCAAAATCGCTTGAGATACCCGCGGTGGTCGGGCTTGAATCCGTGACAAATACGGTCAATTCCGGTGATCAGCTGATCCTGGATGGGATTCACGGCGTGGTGGTTGTCAATCCCACCAAAAGAGTGTTAGAAAAATACCGGAAAGAAAAGAAAAGATATGAGCATCTGGAACATGAGCTTTTTGAACTGAAGTCGCTGCCGAGTAAAACACTGGACGGAAAAAAACTGGTATTGGCGGGAAATATTGAGCTGCCTGCAGACGTGGCCAGCGTTATCGCGCACGGCGCGGAAGGAATAGGTCTATACAGAACGGAATATTTCTACATGAACCGGAAAGATCTGCCGGATGAGGAAGAACAGTTTAACGCGTATAAATCGGTCGTGATGAGGATTAACCCCAATTATGTCGTGGTCCGGACACTTGATCTTGGCGGTGATAAATTTTTATCCCAGCTTGATGTGCCTAAGGAAATGAATCCGTTCATGGGATGGCGGGCTATCCGGTTTTGTCTTGCCAGCCCTGATATTTTCAAAACTCAGCTCAGGGCAATTCTGCGGGCTTCTGCTTACGGAAAACTCAAATTGATGTATCCGATGATATCGGGCATAGGTGAGTTCAGGCAGGCGAATGTAGTTCTGGAAGAGGTCAAGCGGGAGCTTCGCAAGAAAAAGATCCCGTTTGATGAGAGCATTCCGGTCGGGGCCATGATAGAAGTGCCGTCGGCCGCGATCACCAGCGACATTCTGGCGCGGGAAGCCGATTTTTTCAGTATAGGGACTAATGATCTTATTCAGTATTCGTTGGCAGTGGACAGGGTAAATGAAAAAATAGCATATCTTTATGAGCCGGCGCATCCGGCCGTCTTAAACCTTGTTAAAATGGTTATAGACAACGGGCACAAAGAGAATATACCCGTGGCGCTCTGCGGAGAAATGGCGGGCGACGTGTCGTTGACAATAATTCTAATCGGGCTCGGGCTGGACGAATTCAGCACCTCTCCCATCGCCGTGCCGGAGATAAAAAAGGTCGTGCGTTCTGTCAATTATGCGGATGCCAAAAAAATAGCGGAAAAGGTGTTGACGTTTGATACGGGCAAAGAGGTTCAGGAATACGCGAAAGCCCGTTTGAAAGAACTGGTTCCGGACATGGCAGTTGAATTGTTTGAATGATAGATCCGTGTTCAAGAAAAGAAAGGGAAAAAATGAAAGGGCTTATACTGGCAGCGGGTTACGGCACGCGACTGTATCCTCTGACGCTGGACC
>JBDRNI010000010.1:0-11235 GCA_043811335.1 Candidatus Omnitrophota bacterium
CGCCAGTACGCCAGCGAATCCCGCAACGTCTGGTCAAACTCTATCTCCGGTTCCCATCCGGTCGCCGCATGAAACTTCGCGGTGCTCGGCACCTGCAGTGTCACGTCCGACGGCCGCAATCGCGCCGGATCCTCGCGCACCGTGATATCCGCACGTGTTGACATCGCCAGCAAACGCTCAAGCATCTCGCCGACTGTCATCGTTTCCCGGCCGCCGATATTGTAAACCTCGCCGGGCGGACATTCGGTGACGAGAAGCCAGTATGCGCGCACCGCGTCTCTCACATCGGTGAACGTGCGCACGCTCTTTAGATTGCCTACTTTTACCACCGGCGGCGCCGCGCCTGCTTCAATGGCCGCGATCTGTTTCGCGAAATTGGACACCACGAATACTTCGCCGCGCCGCGGCCCCGTATGCGTGAACATGCGCGTGCGTATCGTGCGGATGCCCCACGACAGCCAGTACTGCTGAGCAAGCATGTCCTCGCCGACCTTGCTTACGGCGTAAGGCGAGGCGGGTCTCAAAGGCGTCTCTTCCGTTATCGGGATGTCTTCTTCGCGCACCTGCCCGTATACCTCCGAAGAACTGCAGACATGCACTATGGGGTTATACCCGTCCGTTTCTTTCAGCGCCTTCACGGCTTCAAGCAGGTTGCATGTTCCTATAATATTGGTTTCCAGCGTAGCAACGGGCGCTATAAAACTGAAATCCACGTATGACTGCGCGGCAAGATGAAAAATTATGTCGGGTTTATGCGCGGCGAGCGCGGCTCTGAGTGACGGCAGATCGCAAAGATCCCCGAAACAAAGCGTTATCTTTCCGGCAAGATGCCGGATATTGACATCGGGCGACCGCCACCGCGCCAGGCCCAACACCTTGATGCCGTTCCGGCGCTCAAGGATATGATCGGCCAGATGGCTCCCGACAAACCCGGTAATTCCCGTTATCATCGCTTTCATAACGTAATGCTCCGTTCTTTCTGGTACCACGTATACGTTTGCGCCAGGCCTTCGTTCAGCCGGGTCTGGGCCCGCCACCCTGCCTCGCGCAGGCGCGCCGTATCAAGCGTCTTGCATGGCATGCCGTCGGGTTTAGTCGGGTCAAACGCGATCTCTCCCTCGTATCCGACAATGTCTTTCACCATGCGGGCGAGTTTTTTCACCGTTACCTTTTCTCCGGTGCCTATATTCACGACATCCGGACCGTTGTAATACCGCATGAGAAAAAGACAGGCGTTCGCGAGATCGTCCGCGTATATAAATTCTCTGTGCGGCGAGCCCGTGCCCCATACCGAAGTTTTTTCTTCCGTCCGGATCTTGGCTTCGTGAAACCGTTTTATCAGCGCGGGTATCACGTGCGAAGAGTCCGGATCAAACCGGTCATGCGGACCGTAGATATTCGCGGGTATGGCGCAGATGAAATCCGTTAGATACTGCCGGTTATACGCCTGGCACAGTTTTATGCCCGCCAGCTTGGCGACCGCGTAAGGTTCGTTCGTGGTTTCCGGGGGGCCCGTCATGAGATATTCTTCTTTCATCGGCTGACGGCACTCCCGGGGATATCCGCACGCTGAGCCGAGAAAAAGCATGCGTTTGACGCCGGAGACGTACGCCGAGTGAATGACGTTTGTCTGGATAGCAAGGTTTTCATAAATAAATTCCGCCGCGTACGCGGTATTTGCGTGTATCCCGCCCACTCTTGCCGCGGCAAGGATAACATATTGCGGTTTTTCCGACGCGAAAAAAACTTCCACGTCTTTCTGCCGTGTAAGATCAAGTTCGTTATGTCGCCGCGTGATGACAGAGGTGTATCCTTCCCGCTCCAGAACCCGCAAGAGCGCGGACCCCACTAACCCGGTGTGACCGGCGACATAGACCTTGTCGTTCTTTTCCATGCTTCCTCCCTATTGTATAACACAGCTTAGTTGGACTGCATTTGCAGAAAATTTGTCATTCCCGATTTCATTGTCCTTCCCGCGCAAGCGGGAATCCGAGATGGATCCCCATTGTCATGGGGATGACAACCATTCTGTCATTCTGAGGCCCCAGCAGGGGCCGAAGAATCTAGATCCTTCGGCTTCGCCTCCCCTCGGCTTCGCTCGGGACAGGCAGGATGACGTTCCACTCTCTGCGCTATGCCCTCTGCTCTCTGCCCCGCCCCCACACCCGCTCTCCCGTGATCAACGCGGCCGTCATGAGGGCCAGTGGATAACAATGGGATATCACTCGCGTGAGGCCGCTTGCCGAAAAATTATACCGGATGACCGCACCGTCGGTCAGCCAGAATATCGTGAAATAAACCGCGAGCTGTCCCAGCGCGAGCAGCGCGAAAACCAGCGCTCCCGACCGCGCGCAGTATCTGATGAAAACAATACACATGACAGCCCATAGAATAAAAACTCCGCTCCAGATCGGGCTGAGCAGGTTCCCGAAAAAAACAGACGATGTCGCCGCGAGATACGGCAGATATTCCACGAACCCGGCTTCCCGTATCATCTTTAAATGGAAAAGTCCCGCCTCGGGCAGGCCCGTTCTGTAAACAAGCCACGCGAGGACCATGACAGCAACAACCACGAGAAAAAGCGAGGCCTCTCTAACCGCCCGCCGCATGCCGCCCGGGGAAAACGCCCGGCACGCCGCAAGAATAAAGAAAATGAATACCGCGAACATGAGGCCTTCGTTCTTCATTAGCGCGCCCCCGGCCGCCGTTACCGCGCAGGTCAAAAGGTTATATAACCGTCCGCCGGCAATGAACCGGAACAGCTCAATGGCGGCAACGAGAAAGAACAGCGAAAGAAACAGGTCGCTTCCTTCCATCAGATTCGAGCCCACGTAATACCATGCCGATACGAATATAAAAAACCACAGCGCCGCCTGGGGCCGCGGTATTCTCTCCGCGAGAAACCCGTAAACGGCGTATCCTGTCAGGAACAATATGAACCCGTTAACGACATGATAGTACCCGTTAAACGCGCCGCCCATGAAGAGAAACAGCAGATTATAAAAAACCGCGAACATCGGCGGGTATTTAACATGCATGTGAGCGAATAAAGGGTCGTGAAAAAAAATGGAATCTTTTATGGTAGTGTGGAGCAGTATCTTTGCCTTGATGAGAAGATGCGCCATGAGGTCAATACCAAAAGACGGCACGGCGACTTTCATTGCCGTTTTCCAGGCAACGAGAACGGCGATCGCGGCGATCACCGCGAAGACGAATATATTGGACATGCCGGTCCAAAACTTCAGCGGCTTCAGCGGCGCGTCCGGCCTCTCGCCGCGCCCCCGCAGCAACGCCGGCACCGCCTGCCCTGCCTGCCCCGAGCGAAGCCGAGGGGAGCGAAGGCCCTGCAGGGCCTGAGTCGAAGGGTAAACACAGACGTTCAGCGCCAGCGCCAGCACCACCAGCGCAAGAAACCACATGACTGACAACTTCACTCCGTTGATAGAAAGAAGCGTTGCCGGAACGGTATACACCGCCGCCCCAAGCGCGAAATAAAGCGGCGTCTTACGCAGCCGGAACGCGGGCGTTTCCCCGCCGGCGACCCCGGCAAGGAACACGTCCACGAGCGCGCCGAACACCGTCACCGATATAATGAAATATAACGAACACGCAAAAGGAGACATCATGTTAACGCTTCTTTCGATGATCCGAGATCTATGAGCGCCGATACCGGAGCGACCGATACCTTGTTGTCTCTGTAAAAAATAACGTGTGTCACGCCGCCCCGGCGGATCCATTCCAGGTCGGAAAACCGTTCTTTCCCCTGTATATATTTACGCTCAAACGCCGACTTGTCGTCGCACCACTTCTCGTCAATAGTAATTATTTTTGTGGGATAGCTGAAATACCTCAGAACATGATACATGTGCCACCACCAGAGCGTGCCGTCGCCCGCGCCCGGCATGTGGATAGTATTCGCCCGCGGCCCCGGCACCTCCGGAAAAACCGGAACAAAAAAGAGAACCGACCCCGGCGGCAACTCGCCTATCCGGTCGGCAACTTCAAGCACCCCGCCGCCCGCGGATTGCATGTGCCGTTCAGCATCCGTCATCTGCAGCCGCGCAAGAAAGATCTCCCGCCCGTCTCCTGCAAGATAGACAAGATTCCCCCGCCACTGATTAAGACAGCTCATGGCAACAAGCCCCCCGATCACAGCACAAGCCGCCCCCCGCCGCGCATAAAATCCTATAATGTTGAACTTCCCCGGCATGATAGACCTATTCCCGCCATGATTAACAAATATTAACGAATACTATTATATAATACCCCCCCCTACCGGTCTACCAGAATCGGGGGACATGTCATTTGGGGACACCCCTCAGCACAAAAAACACCCCTTTTTGCCCTTTTTCTCAAATTCCCAAAAAAAATGAAAGAAAATCGCTCTGAGAATTGTCTATATATATAGGGGGCGGAATGACCGGCAAAACAAAAAAAGGAGGTTACCATGGCCAGACAAGCAAGAGACGTTTACGACGGAGCGGTTTTTCACATCATTCAAAGGGGCAATAATTGCCAGCCACTCTTGAAAAGCACAAGCGATTTCCTGAGATTCCTGGGAATTCTCAAAAAGTACAAAAAGCAATATGGTTTTGAGATCTACAATTACTGCCTGATGAAAAACCATATCCACATGCTCATGAAGATCAAGCTGGGAGAAACCGCGGCAAAATTGTTCCAGGGAATTTTTCAATCCTTTCAGATGCACCACAGAAAAGAGTATGGATACACGGGCCGACTATACCAAAACAGGTATATAAGCAAACTCGTGGAGAGGGATTCCTACATGCTGGAATGCGCCAGATACATAGAACGAAATCCGTTAAGCGCCAAACTGGTTACGTCTTTGGATGACTACCGCTGGGTAAGTTATCATTTTTACTCGCATGGCAAAGCAGACCCGTTGATAACCCCAAACCCGCTCTACCTCGATCTGGCAAAAACACGCACCTCGCGCAAAAAACGGTATCTTAAATATTTGCTGCAGGAAAGGTTGTACGAAACGGATTTTGAGGAAAAAGTGAAAAAAATGATGCTCGTTCGTTCTTGAGGGGTATCCCCAAAAGGCATGTCCCCTGCTCTAGAAGGGGGCATGTCCCCTGTCACCGGGGTTAGGAAACAAGGAGGACCGGCACGATCTTTCTTACGGAATTGATCATGAATATTGCGTCTGCGGTGTGAAGATCTGACGGGTAAAGGACTTTTTCTTTAAGGGGCGTTCCTTCCGTTCCGGGAACGGAGGAGAGAAGGTATTGCCGGTATACTCCGGCAAGCAGTCCGCAGCATACGGGTGGTGTCCAATAAGCGCCGTTCTTGCGTATCATGACGTTGCTTACAGCGCCTTCGGTTATTTCGTTGTTCTGATTCGTGAAAATGACGTCAAAAAGACCGTCTGCTCGGCATTTTTTCAACGCGTCGTCGTAAAGGCGGCGTTCCGTCGTTTTATGATAAAGAAGATCGTTGTGTGTATCGGTTTTCTTTTCTGAGATGGCTGTCTTCAATGGCGGCGTTCCGAATGTATCCAGCGGGTTTACGGTGATCCCGGTTTTTCCTGATCTTTTAAGCAGAAGACGTATGCGGTATTTTTTGTTTTCATCCAACGGTTCTACCGCTTTTTCCAAGGATCTTACGACAGCGTCCGCATCACACGAAAAGGAAAAATGACAGGCGCTTCGCGCCAGCCGCTCTACATGCGGCTTTATCAGGAAAAATCGTCCTTTTTCCCACAGAATGGTCTCTATCAACTCCATGAATGTATACCTCTCCCCGGTTAAATGCGGCTTCGTTGACTAATATTATAGATGTGCTACAATAAAAACGCAAATTTCTTATATCATATCGCGTGCCAGTAGCTCAGCGGATAGAGTAGCGGCCTACGAAGCCGTTGGTCGCAGGTTCGAATCCTGCCTGGCACGCCATCAAAAAATGGGGACGTCATCCGAAAGGGAGATGTCCCTATTTTTTGCAGAGCGCGCATAAGGGCGAATATTATTCGCCCCTACGTCTTTTACTTTTAATTTCGCCTCCACTCGGGAAGATGAAAATAGAACTCGTACGGGCGAATAACATTCGCCCTTACGCCCCGAGCTCATCTTTCAGGCGGAATATTTCTTTCAAGTGGCGGATCTCGTCATTGATCAGGGTGTCTATTGTCTCCTCGCCGCCGGGCACGGCATGATGTTTGAGGTCATGCAGAAAAAGCATGAAATCCTTCTCAAACGTGATCCCGGCCTGCAGGGCTTCCTCTTCGCTGATAGTTTTTGCAAGCGCTTTTTTTCGCGCGGCATCGCAGCTGAAAGTGCCGGCATCAACAAGCGCCTTGAGATACAGCGCCCGTTCCCCCGGATAAGCTTCTTCGCGCCGCCCCTTCTCAAGCTTCTCAAGCCATTTTCGCAATTCAAGTTTGTGGCGTTCCTCGTCCTTGGCCAGCTCCATGAAAAGCTTGCCTACATGATAGTTTTCGCTGTTCCGCGCCAGAGCAAGATAAAGTTCCACGCCCCGCGCCTTGGCCTGCACTGCCATCTGAACAACATCTTTGGACGTATATTTGTTTTCCATGAGCGTTCGCTCCTTTCGTATTGCGAAGATATTTCGTTCCGTTGGCAGGGCACCTTCAAAGGTGCCCTGCTGTCCCCCAGCAAGAATATAACATATACTGACGATGTTTTCAAATAGGATGCTTTGTGGGTTATCCACAGAGTAGGGCGCCATTAAAGGTGCCCTACTCACTTTTTGCTCAAAAACGGGTTATTTTCGTGCTCAGGGGTGTCCCCAAATGACATGTCCCCCGGGAAAGGGGGCGGTTTGTGGGGGGGATTTTTGCTTTTTGATTCTGGCGCGTATATAATTGGTATGCTATGAAAATCTCTATACTTAAAACTCGTTTCATCGGGTACGTTTTGCTTCTTGCTGTCTGCAGCTGGTTCCTTTTTAATTTTCTGCTGAATCGGCAGAGCTCCATCATGTATCAGTATTTTATAGAAAAACCTTCCAGTTATAATCTGGAACGCGCTGAACGGCTGTCGGGTTCCATATATAATAGTTTTAAAAAAGAGGTGCCGTCGCCGTCCCTGGATAATATTCGAACTTTTATAAACAAGTACAATGATATCCCGTTTCTCAGTGTGAATTTTATCTACCGCGACAGTGAGGGGCTGATGAGAAGCGTCTTGCAGGAGGTCGGAGAGATAGACATTCTCAGCGCCGAATACGTTTACCCCATAAAATATGAGGGCCGTGAGATCGGCACGCTCATGGTCTACGATATCAACAAGGAATATAAAAAGGGGCTTCAGGAATACAACAACATGATCCACATCACCCGCAGCTTTTTCGCCCTGCTTTTATTTCTGCTTCTTTCAATTTTGCTTTTTCGGGAATACAATACCGTGATAGAACGGCAAAAACGCATCGCCGAATATCAGGCGGTGCATGACGGTTTAACGGGGCTTTACACGCAGAAATATTTTAAGAGATACCTTGAGAATGAGATCAGCCGTTCGCAAAGATATCAACGGCCTCTTTCGTTGATCATGTGCGACGTTGATTATTTCAAACAGTTTAACGACACCTACGGGCACCTTGCCGGTGATAAAGCGCTCAGGACCGTGGCGCGGATAATCGGAGAAAACGTGCGAACCTCTGACGTGGTCACCCGGTACGGCGGCGAGGAATTCGCGATACTGCTTATTGAAACCGGCCTTGAAGACGCTAAGAACGTGGCGAACCGCCTGCGTCACCTGACGGATCAGGCGGTGGAGATCGCGAACAGGATCAAACAAAAAGTGGAAACAACACAATTCCAAATAGACGCTAAAGACGTGAAACTCACGATAAGCATGGGGGTGGCGTCTTACAACGGCGAAAAGGACTACAAGCCGGAATACCTCATCAGCGAAGCGGACCACGCTCTTTACGAATCCAAGCACGCCGGCCGAAACCGCACGACCCTCTTCGACCCCGAAACCAAGGAATTTAAAGAAGCATCGTAAGGGCGCGGGAGAAGTGATCTGTGATCTGTGATCTGTGAACTGTGATCTGTAGGGGCGGGCCTTGTGGCTCGCCCTGTCTGTCATTCTGAGGCCACGTCATCGTCTGTCATTCTGAGGAGCAAAGCGACGAAGAATCTAGATCCTTCGCTTCGCTCAGGATGACAGAAAGCTTCGCCTCCGAAAGACATAAGCTTCTCCCCTCGGCTTCGCTCGGGGCTGGCAGGATGACGAGTTAGCTCAACGCGCTTATAGGTATGATGAATCGGTTAAATACGCCGCGTAATCTTTTACGGCGTCTTGCAGGGGGCGGAACTTGACGTTGCATCCGGCGTCTCTTGCCTTGGACATGTCGGCTTGCGTGAAATACTGGTAGTTTTTTATTAGCTCAACAGGCATCTCTACATATTCAATAACGCCTTTTTGCCCGACGGCCTCAAACATGGCATGCGCCAATGCGTTCCAGCTCTCGGCGTGCGAGGTGCCCAAATTAAAAATGCCGGTCTTGGAGGGATCCTTAAAAAAATAATACATCGCGTCTACCGCGTCCTTGATATATATAAAATCCCTTTTTTGTTCGCCGTCGGCGTGATCTTCGCGACATGACTTGAAAAGACGTATTTTACCTTCATCGCGAACCCTCGGAAAGGCCTTGCATATAACGCTTTTCATTTCATCCTTGTGATATTCGTTGGGCCCGAAAACATTGAAAAACTTCAGGCCCGTGACGCTGTTTGAGATCTTGTTATCCAATACCCACAGATCAAAAAGCTGTTTAGAATAACCATACATGTTAAGTGGCCGCAGGCGGCGTGTGTTTTCGTCGCTGTCTGAGTATCCGCAAGAGCCGTCGCCGTATGTCGCCGCGGAAGACGCATACAAAAAAGACGCGTTGTGCGTGAGCGTCCATTCCGCGAGACGCTTGGAATATTCGTAATTGTTTTTTATGTAATATCCGGCATCGGAAAGTATAGTAGAACTGCACGCGCCCATGTGAACGACATGCGTGGGTTTGGGGATTTTATGAGCTTCTGCCAGAGACAAAAAATCGTCTTTTTGGATATAATCAAGAAACCGTTTCCCGAGAAGGTTACGCCATTTTTCGGAGCTGTCAAGATGATCTACAACGATTATCTCTCTTATGCTTTCGTCGTTGAGTTTCTTGAGGAAACAGCTGCCGATAAACCCGGCGCCGCCGGTAAGAATGATCATGTTTTATCGTTTCTGAGAAGTTGCCTGAATTTTTTTGAGTGTTTTAGAAGAAATGACTGCAGGGCATGTATTTTTTGAACTCGGCGGCATTACGGTAAGGATATCCGAAAACGGTCTCGCCGTCTTTCACGTTACCGATAACACCCGTCTTGGCGCCTATTTTCACATTCGCTCCGATGGTAACATGGTCAACAATGCCGGACTGTCCGCCCATCATCGTATTCTCACCCACGGTGACGCTTCCGGAAATACCGGTTTGTCCGGCGATAAGAACGTTTCTGCCGATTTTTACGTTGTGCCCGATCTGAACGAGATTATCTATCTTGGTGCCTTTCGCTATCACGGTAGAAGCGAATGCGCCTCTGTCCACGCACGTGTTCGCGCCTATCTCTACATCGTCTCCTATTACGACATTCCCCATCTGCGGAACTTTATATGTCTTGCCGGCTTTACGAACAAAACCGAACCCGTCGGCGCCGATAACCGCCCCGGGATGAATAATGACTTTTCGGCCTATTCGGGTATGTTCCCGTACCGTAACATTCGAATATAGTCTCGTTTTTTCTCCGATAGTAACGTCATCGTAAATCACACAGTTCGCGCCGATAACGGTATTGTCGCCGATCCGCGTTCTCTCGCCTATCACGGCATTAGGTCCTGCGGTCACGTTTTTGCCGACCTCGGCCGTGGACGCTATAATGGCCGTGGGATGGATAGAACCTGTTTTTGGCGCTTCGGCCTCCATCATGAGGTTGTACAGCAACGTCACCGCCAGTTTCATGTCGCCGACCTGAAGAATGGTTTTCGGATAATTTTCCGCGCTACACATGGCGACAACACAGGACGCGCCGCTTTCACCGGCTTTTTTAAGGCCTCCCTCATCAAACGCGAACGTTACGTCGCCGTCTCCGGCATATTCCGGGGATGACAGTCCCCTGACCCGGACGTTCCCGTCGCCGATAACCGTGCCGCCTATAAGTTTTGCTGCTCCATCAACTGTGATCATATTATCTCTCCGAGAGTCTCAGTATAACGCAAATTGGGGCCAGAATCCATCTTTACATGCTATGCTCGGATGGCCCTGACCCCAATGGTTCTAATATCCTTGTTGAAAGGATTTTAGAGGCTTTTCTTCAAACTCTTGCCGCCTC
Organism: Candidatus Omnitrophota bacterium; assembly: GCA_043811335.1. GTDB lineage: Bacteria > Omnitrophota > Gorgyraeia > Tantalellales > Tantalellaceae > CAZGOZ01. Next base: position 10,352 of record JBDRNI010000010.1, read on the forward strand.
TGAAAGTCACGACTTTCCTGGCCGGTATGTTTATAGTTTTGCCTGTCTGAGGATTTCTGCCTTTTCTGGCTTTTCTCAGTTTCATCTGAAACGTTCCCAGCTCGGGAAGACGAACAACTCTGTCTTTCGCATTACCCTTGCTCATGCGGCCCGTGAATGCCGTCAACACGGCGGAATAAGCTCTCGCTGCTTCGGCTTTTGAACAATACTTGCCTGTCTTGCACACCGATTCAATAAACTGCGCCTTATTCACCAAGCACCTCCTTTGTCGTTGCCTGTTACAAAACTTTTCTGATGAGAAATATACTAAACTTTCGCATCGTTGTCAATATAAATCATATAAAGCAACGGTTTGCGGAGTCCCATCGCCTGTCATCCCCGACATCGTCTGTCATCCCCGACATCATCTGTCATCCCCGACATCATCTGTCATCCCCGCGGAAGCGGGGATCCAGGATGGAACGGTTCGGATGGATTCCCGTTTTCACGGGAATGACAGAAAAGATTAAAAAATGGCGTCCCCGGACAGAACACGCCTCTCCGCGTTTACGCCCAGAAGGCGGATCCTGGCTCGGGGACAGCGCCAAAACGAAATCCCCGGAAGAAAATTTATTTTCTTCCGGGGATTGAGTGCAGGCACAGGTAAAACATTCACCGCAATATTCTACCCGGATGTTTTACCTGTCATTTTTTGATCCGGGTGTTTTTTGAAGTCGCAAAAAATGGCGTCCCCGGACAGACTCGAACTGTCGCAACCGGCTTCGGAGGCCGGGACTCTATCCAACTGAGCTACGGGGACGAGAGCACATTATACTTCGCAGCCGCCGTATTTGCAACCGTAGGAGCACCCCTTTTTGTGGGTGCCCGGCATGACGATATACATA
>JBDRNI010000011.1:0-2102 GCA_043811335.1 Candidatus Omnitrophota bacterium
GTCGGGGTCCCCCACATAATAGTGCCTCAGGGGTTTTAGATTATCGTCAAGCTCGTAAACAAGAGGAATTCCCGTGGGGATGTTCAGAGAAACTATCTCCTCATCGGAAATACCATCAAGGTATTTTACCAGGGCACGCAGACTGTTGCCATGCGCGACTATCAGTGTTCTTTCTCCGGAGGAGACCGTGCGGCTCATGACATCCTTCCAATAGGGAAGGAATCTCTCCACGGTGTCCTTCAGGCATTCCGTCGCAGGGATATCACCGGCCGGCAGTTTTTTATATATGGGATCATTTCCCGGATATCGCTTGTCGGTTTTTTCAAGCGGCGGCGCCGGCGTGTCATAACTCCGCCGCCACAAAAGGACCTGTTTTTCACCGTATTTAGCAGCTGTCTCCTTTTTGTTCAGTCCCTGAAGCGCACCGTAATGTTTTTCATTAAGACGCCATGAGCGGTAAACCGGCAGCCACATCAGATCCATCTCGTCAAGAACAAGCCAGAGCGTTCTGATGGCCCGCTTAAGCACCGAGGTATATGCTACATCAAAAACATATCCTTCTTTTTTTAGGGTCTTACCCGCCTCACGGGCCTCTTTGATCCCGTCGGATGACAGGTCAACATCGGTCCATCCCGTGAACCTGTTTTCCTTGTTCCATGTACTTTCTCCGTGACGCAGCAGAACGAGCTTTTTCATTAATCCCTCCCTTGTAACACTGAGAACACTGAATTTTATGAGAACACTGAATTCAGTGCTCTCTGTCTTCTTCAGTGACCTCTGTGTCGCAGTATGATTTTAATCTGAAACACGCAGGATGACAACAAAAAAACGGAGGGGAAGGGAATTCGGAGGATTTTTGTTAATGTTCCCGAAAATGCGGATCAGGCAAAAACATGTCAAAAATGGCTGATTTTCGTGCTGAAGGGTGTCCCCAAATGACATGTCCCCCAAAATTCTCGTACTGCTGATTTGAAAAGGCTGGTTATATCACTATAATCTATGTATGAGTATGATATACACTCCTTACGGTATTAGGGAAACCATTGGGTGGCTGGTGCGAAATGTTTTGGGAATCGGGAAAAAGAATCCCGGCAAAACCGGATATATTGCAAACTCCTGCGTGCTGAACGAGGGAGTTACCTCCCGATATCGGCTGACCTTTGTCGGAGACATACTGTCCATGCACGGCCGTAAGCTTATTATCGGCGATGCGCTCAGGGATTTTGTCTCTGACAGCGATCATCTTATCGGTAATTTTGAGGGCACGATCACGGAAAGACATTCGGGACTTCGGCATCTCGGCCTGGCACAGCGGCATACCGAGCAGGTAATAGATGCCTTTGCCGGATTCTTTCCTCCGGAGCGGACATGTTTTTCCGTCGCAAACAATCATGCCTGCGATTTCGGAGAGAAGCCGTTCTTCAGGTCTCTTGAAATATTGAGATCACGGGGATTTCGTGTTTTCGGAGAGAGGGAACGGCCCTTTCTGGATATCTGCAATGATCTGCGCCTTGCCACCGGCACGATGTGGTCAAACCTCGCGTGCAGATACGTGTCTTTGCTGGAAGATGTTCCACGGCATATCCGTCCCGGCGCTTTCAATATTCTTTATCCGCATTTCGGTTATGAACTTGAACTTTACCCGCGGCGGAAAACGATCTCTCTTTCAAAAAAGTTACTAACGAAGTTTGATCTCGTCGCCGGACATCATCCACACACGACTCAACCCGTGACAACGGAAAAAACAGGCGGCATGAACCGGCTCTTGGCGTATTCTCTGGGGGATTTCTGTTTCGGCCGCAACATACAAAAATATCTCTACGGCATCGTATTAAAGACGGAGATCGGTAAGAACGCGAGCGGAGAGTGGCGGACCGGACGAGTGGAATGGCGTTTCACGCGGTGCGCGCCTCTTGCCGAAAATCGAAAAACGTTTATCGTGGACACAACGGACAATATCCCGTACATAGTGCGCTTAAATCCTAAATGCTAAATCCGAAATACTAAACAAACAACAATGATACAAATCCCAAATTCCAAAATATTTCCACATAGCCCTTGTTTGAAATATTCCGGTTTGGGATTTAAAACATTGAAAAATT
>JBDRNI010000012.1:0-6994 GCA_043811335.1 Candidatus Omnitrophota bacterium
TGTATCTTGGTTATTTCCTTCCCGTGTTACATTGATCAAAACAATCCGATAAACCATTTATGAAGGGCCGGTAACAGAGCTCCGAAAGAAAGAGATACCATGCCCATCAATTTTATGAGTATGTTCATTGCCGGCCCGGAAGTATCTTTAAACGGGTCGCCGACGGTATCGCCGACCACAGCGGCCTGATGTGTCGCAGTTCCTTTTCCGCCGAGGTTGCCTTCTTCTATCCATTTTTTAGCGTTATCCCAAGCTCCGCCGCCGTTTGCCATCATTATGCCGAGAAGCACTCCGCACACGGTAGCGCCGGCCAAAAAACCTCCCAGGGCTTCCACCCCGAGAAGAGTGCCCACGAGTAGGGGGCTGACTATCGCCACGATACCGGGGAGTATCATTTCTTTGAGCGCGCTGTTAGAGGCAATATCAATACACGCCTGCGTATCCGGTTTCGCGGTGCCTTGCAGCAGACCCTTTATTTCCCGGAACTGACGGCGAATTTCAATAATAAGTTTGTTCGCGGCTCGTCCGACGGCTTTCATGGTCATGGCTGCCATTGCGAACGGAACAAGCGCACCGATAAAAAGGCCCGCGACCGTCGCCGGATCTATAAGGTTTATTTCTGCCAGACCGGAAACTTTCTGGAACGCGGCAAAAAGCGCGAGGGCGGTAAGGGCCGCCGAGCCGATCGCGAAACCTTTGCCGACGGCGGCTGTGGTGTTGCCGAGAGAATCGAGTTTGTCCGTGATCTTGCGAACCTTTTTATCCAGCCCCGCCATTTCCGCTATACCGCCCGCGTTGTCCGCGATGGGGCCGTAGGAATCGGTGGACATGACAATACCTATCGTGCATAACATGCCGACTGCGGCAAGACCTATACCGTATAATTGAGCGAAATGGTAAGAAACAAGGATTGCCCCGCTGATGGTGAGGACCGGCAGTATCGTGCTCTCAAATCCGACGGCAAGTCCCGAGACGATCGTGGTTGCCGGCCCGGATTGTGAACTTTCGGCAATATCTCTTACAGGTTTGCCGGACGTGAAATATTCGCTTTCAACTCCGATAAGGATCCCCGCGCCGAGTCCGGACAAGATAGCCCAAAATTGGTTTATCCCGCCGAACATGGTTTTTGACGCCAGAAAAGCTCCGCCCAGGAAAAGCACGGCAGATATTAACGTGGAATTTCTTAACGCGGTTTGCGCATTGAGATGCTTCAGAAAGTTCATGGCGAGAACTCCCGCGATAGACGCGACCAGCCCGATCGTGATCAGGATTATCGGAAAAGACATGGCCGTGATCGGGTTTACCATCAGAGCCCCGATAGCCATTGTTGCTATTACGGAACCGACGTATGATTCAAAAAGATCGGCGCCCATGCCGGCGGTGTCACCGACATTGTCACCGACATTATCCGCTATTACTCCGGGATTGCGGGGATCGTCTTCCGGTATCCCGGCCTCAAGCTTGCCGACAAGGTCGGATCCCATATCTGCGGCTTTTGTAAATATACCGCCCCCGACGCGTGCAAAAAGAGCCACTGAGCTGGCCCCGAACGCAAAACCCGTGATGACCGCTGTGTCCTGAATGAAAGCAAACCATATGCCGACTCCGAGAACACCGAGGGACGCGACGATAATTCCCATGACAGAACCGCCCCTGAAAGCGACGTTGAGAGCTTCAGTAGCGCCGCTTGTCCGGGCGGCTTCGCATGTTCTCGCGCCGGCGCGTGTTGACGCTTTCATGCCGATGAAACCGGCCAGCATTGAGCAGAAAGCGCCGGAGGCATAGGCCAATCCGGTAGAGAGAGAGAGAAATTTTGACAGAATAACGAACATGATCACCGCGAAAATGAAAATTATTCTGTATTCGTTACGCAGAAAAACCATTGCGCCTTTATGGACCTCATGCGATATTTCGCACATTTTTTCAAGGCCTTCAGGCTTTTTCAGGATCATCCAGTATGTTCCCAGGGCGAACAGGATGCCTAATGCTCCGAGAAAGGGGATAATGATGGTTGTTGACATGAGAGATGCTCCTTATTTATGGTTATGGAAAACAAACGAGGACACAATAGCATAAAAAATAACCACGGTCAATGCATCATCCGAGAATTTCTTTTACATATGACAGTATTTTTTCGGGCCAGGTGAATTTTGAGATAATTCTTTCCGCGCCGGCTTGTTTCGTCTCTTCAATAAGCCAGTCGGATATGAAGGCGGTGAGAATGAAAACGGGTCGGTCCGGTTTGCTTTTCTTTAGGTGTTTCAGGAGCTCTACTCCGTCCATCTCCGGCATCTTGTAATCAATGACGACAAGCGCGTAATCCTCGCTCTTCGCCATTTCCAGCGCCTTGAGGGGGGAGATGGAGTATTTAACTTCATAGGAAGAGTCCGTTGTCAGGACATCTGCCAATGATTCGCACATGTCCTTGTCATCGTCCACGAGAAGTATTTTCAGTTTATCGTTTTTTTTGTTCATCCCGTTATTGCTTTTACGGAAGGCAACTTTATAGTGAAACACGAACCTTTTTCATCCGTATTTTTCAGATAAAGATGACCGTTGTTAGCCTCGATTATGGATTTGGAGATAGGCAGTCCCAGCCCCGTTCCCGTTATTTTCGTGGAATAAAACAGCGCGAATATCTTGTTTTTTGCCGCTTCCATTATACCGCCGCCGGTGTCGGAGATACAGACATTCACCGTCAGTTCGTCCTCTGAGGGGAACGCTTTAATTGAGAGTTTTCCTGTCTCGCCCATCGCCTGCACGGAATTCAAAATAAGATTTCTTAGAACGCTGTAAAGCTGATGCATGTCCATGAAGAGCATCAAGGCGTCTTCTTTTTCAAACACGACTTCCGTTTTGATGCCCTCCGGTATTTCCAGATCCTGCAGGACCTCTTTCAGGCAATTCTTTACCGATATGGCTGCGGCCGCCTCGGCCTTTACCCGGGAATAACTGAGAATGCTTTCAAGGATATTGCTTGTGAGCTTTATCTTGTTTTCCAGAAGACGCAGCCGCTTTTCAAAGAGTTCTTTATTCTCTTTGCCTTCCCGCCGGAGGAGGAAAACGGAATTATGTATTATGCTCAGCGGAGTGCGCAGCTCGTGCGCGATCTGACCGGCCAGTTTTCCCAGCACGGCAAGCTTGTCTTTTTCCACCATTTTGCGGCTTATGAGCTGTATTTGGCGTGTTTTTGCTTTTACCGTAGCGTTGAGAGATATTGCCCAGAGAGCTCCCATCAAAAGCAGCATCAGGCCCGTGATGGCCCCGATGACGATGGAGACCATTTTCCACGGAAATGGTTCCACCAGCCGCATGCCGAGCCATTTTCTTCTGAGTTTGCCCAGAGTTCCGTTCTTTTCAAGCGTCATTATACCGTTGTTGATGCTTTCAAGAAGAGAGGTTTCACCTTTTTTAACCGCCAGAGCGTATCCGTAGACCAGACCTACGGGCCGGCCGACTATTTTAATGCCGTCTATTTTTCTCTGCCGGATATAATAAAGAGCCGTGTTTTTTTCTGCGATGATGGCCGTTATTTCCCGGTTTTTCATTTTATACAGGGCTTCAAGGATAGATTTTGTCTTGAGCACTTTTATGCGTTTGTCGCGTAACAGATAATCCACGATCAGGCTTTTTTCATACACACCCACGACGGTGCCTTCAAGTGATTTCAGAGAATTGACATAAGTATTCTCGGATGTGACGAGTATCGCGAAGTCAATTTCGGCTACGCTGCGGGAACAATCGGCATATTCTTCCAATTTTTCACAGATCGGCGCGCCTATCAGACCGTCAATATTACCTTCTTTGAGTTCTGTCAGGCATTTTCCCCACGGCATGAGTTTTATCGTAACGGGCTTATTGGTCGTCGTGAAGAGAAGCCGCGCGAGATCTACGGAATAGCCGTTATACTGGTTGATATGGCGGAAGGAGTATGGGGGGGCCGCTTCGTCTCCCGCGAAGATAAGGCCTTTTCTCACCGGTTCCGGGGTCGCCTCCTGCTCCGGGTCGGCGAATCCGCCCGACGCCGCAAAGATGATGAGGAGAGCCGCAACGCAGCAGGCGGTTTTTTTTCGTATAATTCCGGGTGTTCGCATATATTCTCCGATGTGCCCCTTGTGTACAATACTATAGTATATAGGCCGCGGCGTTGTAAGGCAAGTTTGGGAGGAGAGCGAGGGGCGGGGAACAGTGATCAGTGAACAGTCGGAACGGTTGGAAAGCATTTATCAAAAATGTGGCAAAAACAGGTGATTTTTGTGCTCAAGGGTGTCCCCAAATGACATGTCCCCCGGGGGGGGGGGGGCTCCGGGTTAAGGGGGGGGGGGCGCTCCGGTTTATTATTGTTATTTTAATTGCTATGGGTTTGGGATATAATAACTATCTTGTTGGAGCTGTAAATATGTACCCGGGGATTGGAGAAAAAGCATGGATATCATGGATATAAGGAATATGGAAGGATTGCCCAAAAGCGCGCGGAAGGTATTAGATCCCCTTCTGAATGACCTGATCGGGGAATATGGAGAAAGTATCATATCCGTAATTGTTTATGGGAGCGTTACCGGACCTGAATATGATCCAAAAACGTCGGATGTGAATGTAGCGGTTGTTCTTAACGACGTATCGCTTGCGAAACTCAAACCGGCTCTCGGGATCGTGAAAAAGGGCCTTAAAAAGGGCATTACTGCCCCGCTTTTTTTGACTCCGGCATATATAAGGATGTCTTTGGACACTTTTCCCATGGAGTTTATAGAGATGAAAGATTCCAGGTGTGTTCTTTTGGGAGAGGACGTTCTCGCGGATATTGATGTAAAAAAAGAAGATTTGCGACGGGAATGCGAATATCAACTGAAGGGAAAACTTCTCACGATACGCCAGGCGTATTTAGAACAGGCCCTGACGCGGAGAGGGCTCGAAGGGCTTATCAAGGCCTCGTTTCGCGCTCTTGTTCCCGTGTTCAGGAATGTTCTGAGGGTAAAAGGCGTGCGGCCGCAGCCGATAAAAGAACAAATGCTTCATCAGGTGGAAGAGGAGTTTAATGTTGATGTATCTTCCTTCCTTGAGGTTCTGCGGGATAAAGAATCCGACGGGCATGTAGGAGAGAAACCTGCGGAAACGTTTCTAAACGATTTTCTGATCCAGCTTGAGCATATTTCACACGTTATTGACGCGTTGTCATAGAGCAGAGGGCAAGGACGAAGTGAACAGTGATCAGTGAGTAGTGATCAGTCGGAAAGTATAATAGCGCGGATGAAACGTCTGTCATCCTGAGGAAAATGGGGATCGAGAGTGGATTCCCGCTTGCGCGGGAATGACAAAAGAGAGAAACGAAACGAATGACAAAAATTAAATATCTGGCAACAATAATCGTTATTCTGGCGGCTTGTTTCGCGGCGGTCTGCGGCGCTCAGGATGCGGAGGGCGTTCGTTTTCCCGAGGCGGTGGGATTTGTTAACGATCATGCCGGAATTTTGTCTGATACCTCCGAGACACGTATCAATAATATTCTGGAAAGCGTGGAGCAAAAAACGTCCGCGGAAGTGGTAGTCGTTACGGTTAAGACAACGACCCCGCTTACGATCGAGCAGTATGCGGTTCAGCTTTTCCAGAAATGGGGCATCGGCAAGAAAGGCGCAGATAACGGTCTGTTACTTCTCGTGGCTGCTGCCGACCGGAAGGTGAGAATAGAGGTTGGATACGGCCTGGAAGGGGTTGTTACAGATCTAAAAAGCGGTGTTATTATTCGGGATGTGATGCTCCCGGAATTCAAAAAGGGTAATTATGATCTCGGTATTTTCGCCGCGGTCATGACGATCTCTCAGCTTATCGCGAAAGAATACGGCGTAGATATTGATCTTAAGGGCGACGCCCTTGACGGCATGCCGCCTCATGGGCGCAAGGGCTCTACCGGGAGAAGTCTTTTTACCCTCTTGTTGTTTATTCTTATATTCGGTTTCAGGTTCGGCACTTTCTTTTTTCTGATGAATTCGCGGTCGTCTTACTGGTCCGGCGGGTCTCGCGGATCGTTCGGCGGCGGGTTCGGCGGGTTCGGCGGAGGCTTCTCCGGCGGCGGCGGCGCTTCCGGTTCGTGGTAACCCCGAACCACTCGCCCCTTCGGGGCTCGGGTACGGGGCATGCAATGAAAATTGTCAAAGAAAAAGAGGAGGAGATAAGGAATGAAGACAATATGGGTAGTTTTAATCGTAATAGGGTTGGTTCTTTTGTTGTTGGGAGGATGGTTTATTGGCGGGTTGAACCACGTGGTTCGCATGGACGAATCGGTTAATTCCGCATGGGCTCAGGTGGAAAATCAGTTGCAGAGACGTAACGATCTGATCCCCAATCTTGTTAGCACGGTAAAAGGATATGCCGGTCATGAAAATACGCTGTTTACGGAAATAACCAAGTTGCGCAGCCAGTGGGGCAACGCCAAAACGCGTGAAGAGAAGATAACAACGGCGAACCAGATGAGCGGAGCGCTTTCGCGGCTTCTGCTTGTCGTGGAGAATTATCCTGACCTCAAGGCCAACCAGAATTTTCTCGCGCTGCAATCACAGCTTGAAGGAACCGAGAACAGGCTGGCCGTGGAAAGAATGCGTTATAATGACGTCGTCAAGGGTTTTAACGCGTATAGGCGCACGGTATTCGGCAATTTCTTCGCTTCTCTCAGAGGACTGGATAAACCGCGCGAATATTTTGAAGCCACAAAAGGCGCAGAAGCAGTTCCGCAAGTGTCGTTCGTGTGAACAGCTGGGGCGGGCCTTGTGCCCGCCCGAAACGACGGGACGAAGGGCTAATCAAGTAGTGACGGAGGGCCGGTTGGCATGTCTCCTACCAGCGCCCCTCCGCCCGGTGTGGATCCTCCCTGTACGGAGACAAACCAACCGGCCTTGGCGATAATAATATTCGTAGGGGCGGGCCTTGTGCCCGCCCGAAACGGTAAAAAACAGGGCACCCACAAGGGGTGCCCCTACGATTTTCATTTTTGCATAAGGAG
>JBDRNI010000013.1:0-2960 GCA_043811335.1 Candidatus Omnitrophota bacterium
CTGGCTGAGAGCATTAGAACAATTGAACAATAGACCGCAATGGATCCCCGCTTTCGCGGGGATGACACATGAATCTACTATCCAGTAACCAGTAACACACTATTGCTCTATTGTTCTACTGCTCCATTGCTCTATCAAAATGAAAGGCCTTGCCTTTTATTTTGATTGGTGGGCGAGACAGGAATCGAACCTGTGACTTCTACCTTGTAAAAGTAGCACTCTAACCAGCTGAGTTACTCGCCCGTTTTTATTTTCCCTACTCAACCGTAACCGATTTCGCGAGATTCCGCGGCTGATCTATGTCATATCCGAATTCCGCGGCCACGTAATACGCCAAAAGCTGCAACGGCAGAACCACCAGAAAAGGCGAAATCTCTTCCGGCGCCGCGGGGATCTCCACAATATAGTTTATCTCTCCGGAGACCTCCATCTTGTCGCCTTTGGAAACGATCACTATAACGATCCCGCCCCTGGCCTTTATTTCCTGTATGTTAGACACCATCTTGTCGTATGTCGCAGATCGCGGGGCCAAACAAACCACCCACGGATTTTCGTCTATCAGCGCGATCGGTCCGTGTTTCATTTCTCCCGCGGGATATCCTTCCGCGCTGATATAAGAGATCTCTTTTAATTTCAGCGCGCCTTCCAGCGCGTTGGGATAATTGATGTTCCTACCCAGATAAAGAAAACAGCTTTTATTATTGCGCGCCAGGTAATATTCATGAAATTTCCCGGCATACGCGGCCAACGGGTTCTTCCGCGCGCGATACTGCTTGAGTGTTCTTTCGACCAGACCGGACGCCGCCCTGAGGCTGCGCAGAAATGTTTTGTCGCGAGGTTTTTTCTGTTTTATTTCAAAAGCGAGATAATACGCCAAAAGGTATAAGACCGCTATCTGTGCGGTATACGCTTTCGTGGATGCCACGGCTATTTCCGGACCCGCATGCGTGTAAATAACCCCGTCCGCTTCCCTGGCTATGGAGCTTCCCAGAACATTGCATATGGCCAGGACAACGGCCCCTTTTTTCTTCGCTTCCCGAAGCGCCGCAAGCGTGTCAGCGGTTTCTCCGGACTGAGATATCACTATCATCAGCGTATCGCGTCCAACCAGCGGGTCTCTATACCTAAACTCGCTTGAATGATCTACCCAAACCGGTATCCGCGCGTGTTTTTCAATTAAATATTTTCCTGTCAATCCGGCGTGATACGCCGTTCCGCATGCGGCGATCGCGATATTCTTTGTCTTTTTTAACCGCGTCTTGGAAATGGCAAGCTCCTCAAATTCGACCCGGTCTCCCTTGACCCTTTCCCGGAAAATCCTGCGCAACACGGCCGGCTGTTCGTGAATTTCCTTCAGCATGAAATGTTCGTATCCGGCTTTTTCCGCTTGTGATATGTTCCAGTTTATCCGCGTCCGTTTTCTCCGGACTTTTCTGCCGCGAGAGTCATAGATCTTACAGGTTTGGTCGGTGATCTCCGCGGTCTCGCCGTTTTCAAGATATATCACGTCTTTTGTCCATTCGAGGATGGGGGGAATATCGCTGGCAACAAAATTCTCGCTTTTTCCCAGGCCGATCACCAGGGGGCTGTCCCTGCGGGAGACCACTATCCTGCCCGGTTCTTTTTTGTGCACCGCCGCTATGGCGAACGATCCCTTCAGTTCTTTCGCCGCCGCGCGCACTGCCTCGCACAGATCTCCGCGATAGCGATCCGCTATAAGATGCGCGATCACCTCGGTGTCCGTGTCCGAAGAAAAAACGCAACCTTTTTTCTGCAGTTTTTTCTTTAATTCAGGATAATTCTCGATGATCCCGTTGTGGACAATGGCAACCTGTCCGTTATGATCAAGATGTGGGTGAGCGTTTATATCATTCGGTGCGCCGTGTGTCGCCCAGCGCGTATGCCCTATGCCCGTGTTTCCCCGGATCGGGTCGCGCTTTAGCTCTTCCGTTAGAACGGCTAATTTCCCCTGTTTTTTTCTTACGAGAAGCCGGCCGTTCTCCACCACTGCGATACCGGCGGAATCATACCCGCGGTATTCCAGACGGGAAAGCCCTTTTATGAGAACCCTGCTGACGTCTTTCTTCCCCGTATACCCAATAATTCCGCACATCAAGAATCTCCCTGGAACTTCTCCATGATATTGATGATATCGTTTTTCGCGCATCGGCCCACGAGCGACGCCATGTAGATGAGAATGGACAACTGCCAGCAATCCTCGGGCCCGAGGATCAGGGCCGTATTCACGTTTTCCCGTTTCTCCAACTGCTTTTTATGTTTTTGCGCGCTTTTTGCCAGAGACACTTCGTCCAGATCAAGCGTCATCATGGTGTTGTTGTACTTCATAGACGGAAACCTTATTCCCCTCATCATGAAAAACACCTGAAGGGCTCCCTGCTCTATCTTAAGGTCCTCTTCAAAATCAAACCCTTCAAACTGCGGCATGTTCTCCGGAAGAAAGATAAATGGCTTTTCCACGAGGATCTTGCCTTTCCTCACTACCGTGTTCCCCTCGTTCACGACGGATTCGCCCAAAAAGATATACGGCACGCTGGTGCTGTGGAAAGTTGAAAGGCCTTTGGCCCTTCCCCTTATTATTTCCGTTTTTTCCTGGGCTTTCGCCCATAACTTTTCGATATCCATGTGTCTTTCTTCTCGCTGGCGCGGATAACGCGAAGGGCAGGTTTGGAACCTGCCCCTACGTTGTTCCTTCTGTCTTTCCCGCGTAAGCGGGAATCAAAAATAAAAATATATTCTGGGAACATGCCTGGTGTGCCCTTACGAAAGCGAGCCCACTACAGGCATGTCCCCTGTTCTAGAAGGGGGCGTGTCCCCAGAACCTCAGTAACGTCAAAAACCCCAAAAACACCCAATTTTTATGCTCAGGGGTGTCCCCAAAAGGCATGTCCCCCAATTTCTACAATTTTTGTGCTCAGGGGTGTCCCCAAAAGGCATGTCCC
>JBDRNI010000014.1:0-4294 GCA_043811335.1 Candidatus Omnitrophota bacterium
GAGACGCTTTGCCTTGGGACCATATAAAGACGGGCGCCGATCCGCAATCCCTCCGCGCAGAATTCGATGCATATCAAAGATCGTCCGTATCCGCCATATAAACCACCAATGACCAAGTCGTAAGATACAATTAATGTCAAATGACAAAATCCAACGCACAAAATAAGCACAAATAAATTAATGTCAAATGACAAAATTCAAAAAACAAAACACCAGATAAAATTTAGTGTTTTATTCTTTGGGTTTGAGATTTTGGATTTATTTTGAATTTTGTGCTTTGTCATTTGGATTTAACGAAAAGCGGTTCTTGTCCTCGTTTATTCGGTTATTGTTTCTCCCCAGGTTCCTGCGCGGCGAGTTACCTCATTTTGACTTTCATATTTCTATAGGGTATTCTTAACATAAGGCGCGACAATTATATATAGAATATAAATGATAACTGGAAACTGTGTGTAGAAGACAGTTAAGGAGGTCTATAGTGGGATTTTTAAAGTTTAAGTCTGCGGGGCGGAGTAGCCTGAAATACAAATTATTGATATCATTTGCGCTCATGTCTATTATCCCCCTTCTCATCTTGGCATATTTTGTCTCAAATTATGTTTTTCCGAACGCAGAGGGAGGGCTGCTCCAGTCAACGGTTATTGTCCTTCTGACCATACTGATCTCCTGGGGAGGGTATACGCTGGCGAAGAATATCGTGTTACCGGTGATAAATCTGGCGCTGGAGACCAAGATCATTGCGGAAGGGCAATACGATTCAAAGATCCTGTTCAAACGGGAGGATGAGCTGGGAGATATAGCTAGCGCCGTCAATGCCATGACCGGCAAAATGAGGGGTTATCTGGGACAGTTGCAGGAATACAGCAAAGAGACGGCATCTCTTAACGTCAAGATCCACAGAAAAGTTCTCACTCTCACTAATTTAATGCGTCTGGGGGATCTTATCAGCTCGGGGACGTCGTTTGACGATGTTGCCGATTTTGCCACAAAAGGGATGGCCGGCGAATTGTATGGGGGGTATTGCGCCGTATTCATAAGAACTAAGGCCGGAAAATATTCTCTGAAATCGGTTTCTGACAACGCGGGAAGGGACTCAGATGTTGACAGCATAGGTGAGGTGCTTTCGTCCACGGAGAAACTTTTTGCTTCTAATGAGTATCTTTTGTCCGATTCCCGCCCGACGAGTGACCCGTGGCAAAAAACGCTGAAGGAAAAGCTGGGACGGATGAATGTTATCTTATTCCCGATGAAAATAAAGACAGTCATTGTCGGTGTAATAGTTGCCTCTAATTTCGGGGACGACGTCGAATTTAACAACGATGACGTGGAGGTTCTGAGAGCATTCGCCAAAGAATTGGTCCTTGCATATCAGAGCTCTCAGATATCCGAAAGGGTGAAAAGCCTGGAGATGGTTGACGGCCTTACGGGGCTTTATACGTTTTCCTGTCTTGCGGGGCGTCTGGAAGACGAGATAAACAGGGCCCAGTATTATCAGCGACCCTGTTCACTTATACTGGTAAACGTGGATGATTTTAAAAAATACTCGGAAAAAAACGGCATGTCACAGGCCAAAGAACTTCTCAAGCAGGTGGGGGAACTTTTAGGTGAAATTACTCCGCCGGTCGGAAAGGTAGGAAGGAACGAGCATGACGAGTTCGGGATACTGCTTCCTGAGACAAATAAGAGGGAGGCCCTCGAAATAGCCGAAAGTATTCGCGACAGAGCGGAAAAATTAAAAACCCCGGGTAAGGGCGATAAAATAACCTTAAGCGTAGGCGTCGGTGAAAACCCGATTGACGGAGCGACGGGAAAAGATATCATTGCCAGAGCCCGGCAGTATGTGGAAAAAGCCAAAGAATCAGGCAAAAATAAAGTGGTAGGGGAGTAGCGGCGATTCAAAGTGTTGCAGTAGGGGCGGGTTCCGAACCCGCCCTGTGAGCGCAAAAAAGTAAAAGAGCAGAGGGTGAAAAATGAAGGATAACATAAGAAAAATTCTTGAGGCGATGCCTGAAAAACGCGCTTCCGATCTGCATATCAGCGCAAACGCTCCGATGCACTATAGGATCGATGAAAAGCTCGTGAAGGTGAAGGCAGAAATCCTGTCACATGAAGATGCGAAAAATATCATTTACGACCTCATGAATCCGGTGCAGATCGTACAATTTGAAAAGGAGAAAGAACTTGATTTCTCTTTTTTTATCAAGGGAGTAGGAAGATTTCGGACCAATGTTTTCATGCAGAGAGATAATGTTGGATGCGCAATAAGGCTGATACCTCTTCGGATCATGAGCATAGAAGAATGCGGTTTGCCCGAGGATATTGTTAAACGTTTCTGTAAGTTCCAAAAGGGACTGGTTCTCGTGACCGGCGCGACGGGAAGCGGAAAATCTACAACGCTTGCGGCGATGGTGGAAGAGATTAACGCGAACCGAAAATGTCATATCGTGACAGTTGAGGATCCCATAGAGTTCGATCATGCGAACAAAGAGGCCGTTATTGACCAGAGACAGCTGCATGAGGATACGTTTTCTTTTGAAAATGCATTGACACATGTGTTACGGCAGGATCCGGATGTTATCCTCATCGGGGAACTGCGCGATCTTGACACCGTGCAGCAGGCCATGATAATTGCTGATACGGGGCATCTTGTTCTGGGGACTTTGCATACGTCGGACAGCATACAGACGATAAACCGGATAGTGGACATATTCCCGGCACATCAGCAAAGACAGGTAAGGGTGCAGTTGTCGTTCGTTCTGATCGGTATTATTTCGCAGCAGTTGATACCGCGTAAGGGACAACCGGGAAGAGTACTGGCTTCCGAAATTCTCGTGGCGAATCCTGCTGTAAGGAGCATGATAAGGGATTCCAAGGAACACCAGGTATATTCAATTATACAAACGTCTCAGAAATTTGGAATGAGAACAATGAACCATACGCTGTTTGAGCTTTACGCGGCCGGCAAGATAACCTATGACGATGCGTTACTCAGGTCATCCGACGTTGAAGAGTTGGTCAAGTTAATCAAGGATAAAGGCGCGGCAGGTAAATCATGATTTCCGCGTCTAAATGCAAAAGAGTAAAATGATACCAAAAAAACATATAGGAAAAAAACTCGGAGAGATCCTCGTCCAAAACGATTTGATCTCCGAGATCCAGCTGCAGAGAGGCCTCGATTTCCAGAGACGCGAAGGGGGTCTTTTAGGCGAGATCCTGGTTAAACTCGGGTATGTAAAGGAAAAGGATATTGTTCAGGCATTGACTGTCCAATGCGGGTTTCCTTATCTTCCGCTGGAAAATTACGAGTTGAGAAAGGAAGACGGGGCGATAATCCCGGAAAATGTCGCCAGACAGTACAGCGTTGTTTCTCTCGGGGTTATCGGGAATATCCTGACCGTAGCGATGTCAAATCCCTTGAATGAAAAGGCGATAGAAGATATAGCGATGATGGTAAAGAAGAAAGTTCAGGTGTTTATCAGCACCGGCACGTCTATACACGAAGCCCTGGATAAACTTTATGAAAAAAATGGCAAATAACGGGACATCATTACATGGCGCTGTCATTGACAAAAAAGCTTTGTGACCTGTTGATCAAGGAGAAACTTGTTTCGGAAGATGATTTCAGGAAGGCCAGGAAAGTATGCGTGGAAAAAGGCGGCAGTCTCAGCGATATTCTGGTCAAAATGAATGTTATTTCCAAAGACAAGCTCTTGACAGCGATGAGTGAGATGCTCGGGTTCCCGCCAATCAACCTTTCTCGTTTTAACATAGCCGAAGACGTGCTGGGTCTTATTCCTAAGGAAATAGCGGTTACATATCAGATGTTGGCGGTTTCCAGAATAGAACAGCAGCTTACGGTTGCCATGGTCGATCCATTGAACATATTTGCGCTTAACGATCTTAATGTCCTGGAAAACATGAGTGTCAGTCCCGTTATAGCCGGCGCGGCCGACATGAAAAAAGCTATAAGCAAGTATTATGAGGCATCCGCCGATGACGAGATCAGCACGATCGTGCAGGATATCGAAAATGCTCAGATGGAAATGGTCACCGGAGAAGGCGAAGAGATGTCCTCGGTTGAACTTTTGAGGATAACTGAAGAAGCTCCTGTAGTGAAGCTCACTAACATGATAGTGAGAAAAGCCGTGCAGGAGCGCGCCAGCGATATTCTTATAGAGCCCATGGAGGAAAACACCAGGGTCAGATACAGGATAGACGGTATGTTGCATGAAAGATATTCCCCGCCGGGGAAATTTCATCAGGCGCTGGTATCCCGGATCAAGGTCGTCGGCAA
>JBDRNI010000015.1:0-12093 GCA_043811335.1 Candidatus Omnitrophota bacterium
TCTATAAGATCAAGAAAGCCTCCTATGCCCGGCAGATAAGAACCGGAATCTTTCACCCCGCAATCCCTCTTGATCAGGCTTTCCGCGAGATCCCCGGTTTGCCCCAAAGCCGCCAGAATAATACCCAGCGCTAAGAGATGCAGCAGGGAAAAACCCGTAAAAAACCTGCCGGCCGTCACGGCGATCAGCATGCTCACAAAAATGCCTCCGAGAGTGCCTTCTTTGGTTTTTTTGGGACTGATCCTGGGAAGGAGTTCGGTCTTGCCGAAACGGCTGCCTATCGCGTATGCCGCCATGTCCGCGCTTTTGGTAACGAGAATAAGAAAGAATACAAGATTGGCGCCGTTATCAAGAAGACGTAATTTCACAAGAAAAGAAAAAAACCAAGCCACATAAAAAATAGAAAATAAAGTAAGTGCCGCGCTGATGAGATGATCATGCGCGTTATCGCGTCTTGCGAACTGCAGGGTGAGAACAAGAAGAGTTGCTACGACAATCAAAAGCGGTTCAAGATTCTTTAATTCCGGGAAGCTGTTCCCCATGAATATAACGACAGGGATAAGCCCCCCTATGATCGTGCCGAAATATTTATAGACAAATATCTCTTTTTTCTCAACCATTCGGAAAAACTCAAACAGACCGAAAGCCACAAAGACTGTCACGACCAGACAGAACAGCCATCCGGGAAACCTATATACCACCACTACCGTAAAAGCACCTAACACCGCACTGATAAAGGCCCTTCGGAGAAATTTACTCACCGAATCTCCTTTCGCGGACGCCGTATTCCTTCAGCGCTTTTTCCAGTTGGGCAACATCAAAATCAGGCCACAGTGTATCCGTAATATAAAATTCGGAATACGCCGCCTGCCACAGAAGAAAATTACTGAGACGCATCTCACCGCTGGTTCGGATAATAAGATCCGGATCCGGCAGATCACGCGTATAAAGAAATTTACCGAAATCTTCTTCTGTCATGCGCCGCGCGCCGGGGGCGGAATTACTGTTTAAGTCGCAGATCTTTTCAACGGCGTCAAGTATCTCCTGCCGGCCGCCGTAATTCAACGCAAGAGCAAGAACCATGCCTGAATTGGACGCGGTCTCATCCTCTATTTTTCTGATTGATTCCGCAAGGCTCCGGCTCAGTCCGTCTACTCTTCCTATCACGCGCATTTTTATGTTGTTCCGTTTTACTTTCTCCCTGTTTTTATCCAAGGCATACCCCAATAGATCCATGAGCGCATCCACCTCTTTTTGGGGACGTTTCCAGTTTTCCGAAGAAAAGGCGTATAATGTCAGCACTTCGACACCTTTCATCGCACAGGCCTCTGTTATGACAGAAACTGTTTCCACGCCCGAGCGGTGCCCCATTATGCGGGGAAGGCCTTTCTTTTTCGCCCATCGCCCGTTACCGTCCATGATAATAGCAATGTGCCTCGGCATTTTCATAGATTATTCTCCCGCATACGAAAAACAGGGACAGACCGCGAGGCCTGTCCCTACTTTCCATCTTCCCGGATGTATCCAAATCAAAAAACGTTATTTTACGTCTTCCTGATCCTTCTTTGCATCATCCGGTCCCTTTTTCTCAAACTCGGGAAGGATCACGATCTCGACCCTCCGGTTTTTAGCGCGGCCTTTTGCCGTCGTGTTTGACGCTACGGGCCTGTATTCACCGTACCCTGTAGCGGATAATCTCTTCGGGGACACGCCCTTTCTCACGAGATAATGAAGCACATCCGTGGCCCTGGCCGTCGAAAGCTCCCAGTTGGACTTCCACTTGGAATGCTTTATGGAAACATTATCGGTATACCCGTTAACACCTATCTCCTTGTCGGGAACTTCTGTCGTCAGCACGGTGGCAATATTGTCAAGGATGGAATACGCAGCGCTTCTTATCTCCGCCTTCCCCGAATCAAAAAGTATGGCATCGGATATCGTTATAACAAGATTTCTCCCGCGCATTTCTAAGTCCACGTTCCTGTCAGCTATCTCGGCCTGGAACTCCTTGGCCAGCATCTGCTTTATCTCTGCAAAATGTTTTCTTTCCGCCGCGCGTTGCTTCTCCAGAGAGTCAACGGTCGCCTCCAGACTTTTGATCTTGTCCCTCTGTTTAGGGTTCTGTTTATAAAGATTTATCGCGCATCCCGACAGCAACAAGTTCGCCGCAATAAACATGACCGCTCCCGCTAAAAAACACCTTTTTGCCCGCATCAGTAGCCTCCTTAATTAAACAATCAAGATACAAAATACAAGTTACAATAACCAAACAATGACCACTAACCAAATTTAAATAACCAAACAAGAAATCGGAATTATCTGCTATTTGGTTATTGTGATTTGGACATTATTTGTATCTTGTAACTTGGTTATTGGTTATTTTATCTTCGTGTTCCCAACGTCACAGAAATAATGTAACACCGACTCTGTTCTAAGTCAAGGATAGATACCTTACTTGCCATCTTTATATGTTAAAGTCTGTTTTCGGCTTTTTCCCACAGAAACAAGCATTACCTCAGTGCCTATTAATTCCTTTATTCTGTTAATATACTTGCGCGCATTTTCAGGAAGCCCGTCATATGAGGTTATCTTTGAAGTGTCTTGCTCCCACCCGGGATGTTCTTCATAGACAGGTTTGCACGCTTCAAGAAAACCCGGTTTTCCCGGAATATTGCGATACAGTTTATTATCATGGCTATACGCCGTGCAGATATTGATCGTCTTGAGGCCGTCAAGAACATCCAGCTTCGTTATGATCACTTTATCTATACCGTTGATCTCAACGGAATTCTTCACAAGAACACTGTCAAACCATCCGCATCTGCGCGCTCTGCCGGTCGTAGCGCCAAATTCACCGCCCCGTTCCCTGATCCTTTCCATGAGTGAGGCTCCGAACTCCGTGGGAAACGGTCCTTCGCCGACCCTTGTCGTGTACGCCTTGACCACGCCGAGCACTCTGGTCACATGAGAAGGACCGACCCCTGTTCCGGTGCAGGCCCCGCCGGCAGTCGTATTGGATGACGTTACATACGGATATGTCCCACAGTCAACATCCAGAAAAGTCCCCTGTGCGCCTTCAAAAAGGATATTCTCCCCTTTCTTGAGGGCTTCGTTCAAAAGCGAGGCAGTATCACAGACAAATTCCTTGAGTTTTTGCGCATATCCGAGATATTCTTGAAAGATCTCGTCAACGGAAACTCCTTCGGACTTGTAAAGATGCTCAAATATAGTGTTTTTTTCCTCAATATTGTTCCGCAGACGGCTCTTGAAATATTTTTCGTCATAAAGATCGGCCATTCGTATGCCGATACGGGAAACCTTATCGGCATAACAGGGTCCGATGCCCCTTTTTGTCGTCCCGATCTTGCCCTTTTTTCTTCTGGCCTCTCTGAGTTCATCTATTTTTCTGTGATACGGAAATATGACATGCGCTTTATCGCTCACTTTAAGGCGACCTTCAACTGATATGCCCTGCTTTTTCAAGAGCACTATCTCTTCTATAAGCGCCTTCGGGTCTATCACGACGCCATGACCGATAATGCAGATCTTGCCTTCATGGAGTATCCCTGACGGGACAAGATGGAGAACATATTTTTTGTTTCCGATAACGACGGTATGCCCGGCGTTATTTCCGCCCTGATAACGGACAATATATTGCACGTCTTCAGCCAGGACGTCAATTACCTTGCCTTTCCCCTCATCGCCCCACTGGGCTCCGACCAACACCGTTCCCTGTCCTGTCATATCTTCTTCTTTCGTGTTCTTAAGCAGGCACCATCATGAATATTTTTTTGGCGATCTCGGGATATTTAGCGATAAACAGAAGTTCATCCCGGATCAGAGGTTTCTGCGTATGCACATTCGCGTAACGAACAAGCTCCAGTATCTTCGTGGCTTCCTTATCGTTCTTGAATTTCACTTCAAGCTTGTGATACACGTTGCGGAAACCTTTTATACCGCTGTACTCACCGGCGGTAATGCTCCTGCCGGTCTCTATGATCTCCGGCTCACCCCTGCCGAGATCTTCAAAATCATAAAGTTCGTAATTCCTTCTGTCTTTAAGCGCGCCATCGGCGTGGATCCCGGATTCATGCGCAAACGCATTTGTGCCCACACCCACCTGATTTATGGGAATCGGAACCCCGAAAGCGTAAGAGGCATATTTGGCGATCCTCCATGCCATTTTAAGATTGATCCTCGGATCCAGCTTGTATTTCGGATTTCCGTGAAAACCGCTTGAATACTTTAGGGCCAGGAGACAGCTTACAAGATCGGCATTTCCGGCTCTTTCGCCCATGCCATTCACGGTAGTGTTAATATACGCGTCAACACCGCTGTCAATGGCGGCTTTCGCGCCGGCAATACTCACGCCGACAACCATCCCGAGATCGTTATGACAATGCAGCTCCACGGGCATCCGGGTCGCCGTCGCCAGCGCCGAGACCCGGTCATAGATCGTAAAAGGATCATCATACCCAAGAGTATCGCAGTAACGAACACGTTCGGCACCGGCGTTTTTCGCCGCCAGCGCAAATTCGATAAGATATTTCATGTCCGTCCTTGAAGCATCCTCCGCGTTAATGCCTATCGACTTGATACCTTTTTCCTTGGCGAGTTTCACCGCACGCACGGCTGTTTCAATAACACCGGCTTTATCTATTTTTCCGCCAAACTTGTTTTTTATCATCTGATCCGACGTGGAGATCGACAGGTTCAGATATTCAACATCGGTCTGTTTCACGGCCGTCTTGACATCGGATTCCAGCGCCCTGATCCATCCCGAAAGCCGCATGGGATACAAAACCTTTCTGCGCGCCAGTTCAAGATTGGCATTGATATAATTAATTTCGTGATGAGTGAACGGAAACCCGAATTCGGACTGAAAAATACCCATCCTGTTAAGATGCAGGTTAAGCATTGTCTTCTGCAGTTTAGACAATCCGAGGCGTGAGGTCTGGACACCGTCACGATTCGTAACATCAATTATCCTGATAATATTCTTTTTTTTCTGGGCCATCTTATTCTCCTCAAATTTCAAATCATCACCCGAACCCGCTTGACATCATTGATATCTTTTACGCGCCTGAGTTTTTTAAGAACCTCATCAGGAACCTCACTATCCACATTCAGCAGACTGATTGCCTTCCCTGTTTTTTTATCCCTGCCGAAACTCATTTCCGCTATATTGATGCCGTGTTTGCCGAGCATCGTCCCTAATTGCCCCACAACTCCGGGAACATCGTTATTAGACACCACAAGCATGTAGCCGTCCGGAACGGCCTCCACATAGTATTCGTCCATTTTAACAATCCGCGCGTCCTTATTAGCGAAAAGCGTACCCATGATGAAGTGTTTTTTCTTCCCTGTGTCAAACTCAACACTAATCAGGTTGGCGAAATCCGTTATCTTTGAGGTCTTTTTTTCGGTGATCTTAATGCCTCTTTCTTTCGCAATCAAAAGCGCGTTCACATAATTAACGTGCTCTTCCAGGATCGGTTCAAATATCCCTTTCATCAAAGCCCTCGTGATCACGGCAACGTCTAGGTCCGCCACCTCACCGATATATTTTACAGTGATAGATCTGATCGGTTCACTTATGAGTTGTGACTGGATAGATCCCAGACGTTCCGCTAGATTCACGTACGGCTGCACGGCCTTCAGGGCTTCTTCTTCCATTGCCGGAACATTCGCCGCATTGCGGAACCCGCGGCCGAGAAGCGCGTCCGAGACGGACCTCGCAATGTCTATGGCCACATTCACCTGGGCCTCTTCCGTGGAAGCGCCAAGATGCGGGGTCGTGATCACTTTTTCCATGTCAATAACCGGGCTGTCCACCGGGGGTTTCTTTTTTGTCTCATATACGTCAAGCGCGGCTCCGCTTACCTTGCCGGACTTCAGGTGTTTTGCCAGCGCTTCTTCATCAATGATGCCGCCGCGGGCGGCATTCACGATGCGCACGCCTTTTTTCATCTTATTGAACGCCTTATCATCAAGAAGATGCCTGGTCTCCTCCGTAAGAGGCGTATGGATCGTGATAAAATCTGATTTCTCAAGAAGAGCGTTAAGATCTACGGGCTCCACTTTAAGTGATTTGGCTTTTTCTTCGGACAGGAACGGGTCAAACGCCACGATCCGCATGCCGAAACTTAAAGCCCTTTTAGCAAACTCCGCGCCTATCCGGCCGAGACCTATGATCCCGAGCGTCTTGCCGTACAATTCCACGCCCATGAACTTTTTTCTGTCCCATTTCCCCTGTTTCGTGGACTGATTCGCCTGCGGAATGTTACGGGATAAGGAGAGCATCAGGCTGAAAGCGTGTTCCGCGGTAGAAATAGTATTTCCGGCCGGGGCGTTCATCACGATTATTCCCTTTTTGGACGCCGCAGCCACGTCAACATTATCCAACCCCACACCCGCCCTGCCGATAACTTTTAATTTATCGGCGGCCTTGATTATTTTTTCCGTCACCGTCGTGCCGCTTCTTACGATGATCGCGTCATACCCTTTTATCTTCTTCGCAACTTCGTCTTCGGAGAGTTTTGAGACCTCATCCACCTTGAATCCATTGTCTTTTAGGATCTCTATACCCTCTTTGGAGAGAGGGTCACTAACAAGCACCTTGATCGTAGCCATACTGTCTTTCTCCTTCTTTACTTTAAAAGCTCCTGCGCCTTTCCGACACCCTTGCCCAGCTCTATCGCGTATCCCATCTGGCTGAGAACGATCTCCACGCCGGCAATAGCCCCTATCGTATCATACTCGTCCATGTAGCCTAGATGCGCTATTCTGAAGATCTTCCCCTTGAGCTCGGACTGACCTCCTGCTATCGTTATGCCCTGTTCATCCCGCATTTTTTTAACCAAAACCGTGCCGTCAATCCCATCGGGAACTTTTACCGCCGTTACGGCATTTGACGGGCTTTTTGAAAAAACTTCCAGCCCGATGGCTTTCACGGCTTCGCGTGTCGCCCGCGCCAGACGGGCATGCCGGGTGAGAATATTATCAAGACCTTCCGCCAGAACCATGTCCAGGACGCTGTCAAGCCCCGTTATCAGCGACACCGCCGGGGTCCATGGCGTGTCGTCTTTTGCGTGTGATTTTTTTGCCGCTTTTAGATCAAAGTAATACTTAGGCAAATCCGAGCTTTCTACAAGCTTCTCGGCCTTCGGCCCCAGACTCAGGAATGCTAATCCGGGAGGAAGCATGAACCCTTTTTGGGAACCGCATACCGTCACGTCCACGCCCCAGTCATCCGGACGGAATTCGTCCGCTAATAGTCCGCTGATGGCATCTACCACGAATACAGCATCCGTGGCGAAAACAACTTCGCCGATCTTCTTGATGTCATTAACCACGCCGGTGGATGTCTCGCACAAGGTTCCGTAAACCGCTTTTATATCCGGATTTTCTTTTAAAAGCTTTTTCACGATTTCCGGAGAGGCGCTCTCGCCCCACGTGACATCGTAATCCACGGTTTTCACGCCGTACGCCTGACATATTTCACCGAAACGTTCGCCGAACTTACCGCCGTTTATGATAAGCGCCTTATCGCCCTTTGAAAGAAGGCCTGTCACGGAAGCTTCCATCGCGCCTGTCCCGCTTGACGCAAAAATAAACACCGGGTTTTTCGTTGAAAAGACCTTTTTTATCTTGCTGTTTACATCTTTCAGGATATTTCCGAACTGCGGGGTCCTGTGATGGATAATGGTATCAGCCATTCTCAATAATACTTTTTCGGGCACCGGAGTCGGCCCCGGCGACATCAGTCGATACTTCCTCATGATCTGTTTCTCCCCCTTTTTACGATAAACGCCTACTTGGGTATGTTCGTTACCACGTGATCTACTATCCCGTATTTCTTGGACTCCATGGCACTCATGAAATAGTCTCTGTCGGTGTCCGTTTTTATGCGTTCAAGAGACTGCTTCGTATGTTTTGCCAGAATTTTTTCCAGATCTTCTTTCAGCCTGAGTATTTCATTGGCCTGAATGTGGATATCAGCGGCCGCGCCCTGAACTCCGCCCCAGGGCTGGTGCACCATTATCCTGGAGTTCGGAAGCGCGTATCTCTTGCCTCTTGTTCCCGCCGCAAGAAGAACAGCCCCCATGCTGGCGGCCTGTCCCATGCAAAAAGTATTCACGTCCGGCTTCACAAATTGCATGGTATCGTAGATAGACAACCCGCTCGTGACGTTTCCCCCGGGTGAGTTTATATAAATACTGATGTCTTTTTCTGCATCGTCCTGCTGCAAATACAGAAGCTGCGCTACCACTATATTCGCGACATTATCATCTATTGCCGACCCGATAAAAATTATCCTGTCTTTCAATAAACGCGAATAGATATCATAGGCCCTTTCCTGCCTTCCCTCTTTTTCGATCACCATCGGTACTAAATTCATCGTGCTCCCCCTTTTTTTGCCACATGCGCCTCTTCAAGCAGAAAATCCAACGTCTTTTCCTCTTTGAGCTGTTCCTTCAATCCGCCCATGAGGCCGTGCTCGCTGTAGTATTTTTTGACTTCATCAAACGGCTGATTATAGGATCTCGCAAGAGCCTTTATCCATTCATCAACATCGGCGTCTGTTGCTTCCACATTTTCCCTTCTGGCGATCTCATCAAGGATAAAATATGCCTGCACTTTATTCCGCGCCTCTTTCAAAAAACTGTCCTTCAGTTTCTCTTTATGGGATTCTATCGCGGCCTCATCCATGCCTTTTTGCGCAAGTTCGCCTCCTGCTCTTTCCATGAGAACCTTGAACTGTCGTTTGATCATGGATTCCGGCAGATCAAAAGAATTTTTTCCCAATAATTGCGTCAGGATCTGGTTTTTCATGTCCACGCCGGCATTAGCTTTTTTTCTTTCGGCAAGCTGCGCCCGCACTTCTCGCCGGATCTCCTCCGCCGTGTCTTTTCCCAGTTTCTTGGCCAGAGCATCATCAAGCACCGGCACTTTTTTTTCTTTGGTTTCGTTAACCTGCACTTTAAACATGACTTTCTTGCCGGCATATTTTTTGTCGGGATAATTCTCCGGCAGAACCGTCTCAATATCCTTTGATTCACCTGTTTTCATGCCGAGAAGATCCTCTCCCATGCCGAGCAGCGACGCCTCTTTATCCACTTCTATCCACATTTTATCGCGTTTTTTCGCGGCAGTCTTGCCGTCAAGGAACATTTCCACCGTGCATATGCCGAAATCGCCTTTTTGAAGAGGCCTGTCAGTCGTACTGAACTCCGTCTGAAGGTTTATGACCCTTGTAAGCGCTTCTTCAAATTCCGCATCCGTGACATCGGTGTCTTTGGAAATGACCTTCATGCCCTTATAATTTTGCACCTTTACCTCGGGAGAAATATCAACCTTTGCCTTAAAAAGAAGCGACCCTGACGGGGCCAGATTCACTTCGGAGACCTCCGGATAACTTATAGGATTAATCCCATGTTCCTCAAGAGCCTCCTGATATGCCTCGGGGATAAGCAGTTGTTTTGCCTCATCCATGGCATCGCCGTAATGACGCTTACGAATAATATCCGCCGGAGCCTTCCCGATCCTAAAACCGGGAACCGCTGCCTTTTTTCTGATGTCTTCCAAAACCCGGTTAGTCGCTTCAGCCACTCTTTCCTTGGGCACTTCGATCTCAAACTGCCGCGCTGTTCCTGCCAGTTTTTTTATCTTGTTTTTCATGTAAGGTTTTCTGATATCTTAAAAAGTTGGTTCAATTAATCCAAAAGCACCGTCATTTTTTTTATACAGCACGTTCGCCGCGCCGGTGTCCGCGTTTTTAAACATTATGAACTCTTTCCCCAGGAGTTCCAGCTCAAGCCGCGCTTCTTCCGGAAGCATCGGTTTATCGGCGAAAAAATTCATCTTGCTGATCTTCTCTACGTCCTTGGAAAAGATTTTTTCTTTCTTTTCTCTGCCGAAGATAAACCGTCGCCGCCTGGAGGAGAACATCTTATCTCTCAGTCGTCTCAGTTGTTCCTTGAGATTTTCATAAACATTATCAACCGACGCATATATGTCGGGTGAACTTTCCATGGCCACAATTTTGTTTCTCCCCAGATGCAGGATCACTTCAATATTCATCATGGATTTTACCTCTTCCATGACAACATCACATTCGGGAATACGAAGACGGCGGTGTTCCAATCTGCCCATCTTTCTGGAGATATATCTCTTCAGGGCGCCGTCTAAATCAACATTACGACCGGTAATTATTATATTCATTTTCTGACCTTTTCTTTTGGGGTATGCGATAAAAGAACCATTAATATACCACTACGAGTATAGTTTTTCAACATGGATTTTGCCTTATTCACATCGAGAATCGTTCTCCGAGATATATTTCGCGGGCCTTGGGGTCGTTTATCAGCTCTTCCTTCTTCCCCGCTATCAGTATCTGCCCCTCATACATTATATATGCCCTGTCGGTTATAGTGAGGGTCTCCCTCACATTATGATCCGTCAACAATATCCCGAGCCCCATATTCTTCAGTTCCCTGATCACCTCCTGGCAATCAAACACCGCTATAGGATCTATACCGCTAAAAGGCTCATCCAGCAGAATAAACATCGGGTTCGTAACGAGAGTGCGGGTGATCTCAAGCCGTCTTCTTTCCCCTCCGGATAACGTATATGCTTTATTTTTACGCAGATGCGATATTTTTAGTTGGCTGAGCAGATGATCCAGCTGGCTATATCTTTCTTTTCGCGGAAAACCCAGCGTCTCCATGATGGCCATGATATTCTCTTCAACCGTAAGTTTCCGGAAAATAGACGGCTCCTGCGACAGATACCCTATCCCCGAACGCGTTCTCTGGCATATAGGAAGATTTGTTATATCCTTTTCATCAAATATAACGCTTCCCGAATCCGGTCTTATGATCCCTGTAACCATGTAAAACGTAGTGGTCTTCCCGGCCCCGTTCGGGCCCAAAAGCCCCACGACTTCGCCTCTTCTGACGTTTATGCTGACCTCTCTGACGACCCTTCGGCCGCCGTATTGTTTCACAAGTTTTCTGGTCTCAAGTAAATGCATCAGGTGTCCCTTCCGCCGTTCATCATATTATCTTTTTTTCCGCTTCGCCGAACGACCCAAGTTCATCCAGTTCTTCGAGATCGATGATCACTCTCGGTTTTCCGATAAGCCGGGCGCTCGCGGTAGTATCGCTGTAGATGGCTTTATTACTCATTGTATAGGAGTTTCCTTTTTTGATCTTCACGTTTCCTTCCGCCACCACCTCCGACATTTTCCGGGTCTCGGTATCAAAATTCACTGTGAGCTTGTCTGCAAACATGTCTCCGTCTTTATCTATCACCTTAACGTTGTCGTGAAACACGGCCTTATTTTCATTATAGCTTACATCCAGAGATCCGTCACAGGTTACTTTCATGTCCGGTTCTATTATGACTGTAACGTCTTTTTTCAATGTTGCTTTCTGACCGTCAGAATCAGCCATGCCTCCTGTGCCCATGGCGGTCATCGTCTCTCGTTTTATGGTCACGAAATCGTCCGTGGAGATGATCTTGGTCGTCTGCGACCAGCGGGCGCGTTCGGTTGTAAGGCGAAGACCGTCATCAGAAACGGCCACCACATCCCCCATGAGCTCCACTTCGCCTTTATCCTTGATAAACACTCCCCTGTCAGATGTGATATTTACGACACCCTCTTCCCCGTAAACCACCGCTTTCAGCTCGTAAAGATGGATCTTTTCTCCGATTATCTCCGCGGATGCGCCTTCAAGACGCCACTGATTCGCGCCTTTGGAACTGCGTCCGTCTATGCTGAAAGCCGACATCTGCTGTTCAATGTCTAAGGCCTTATCCGCGGGGATTTCACCTTCGGGCAAAACACTCTCGAGAACCGTTTTTCCCGGAACATTTTCTGCGGATTGTCCGGTAAAAAACCTCAGTATTAAAACGAATGCGGCCGCTAATGAAACTATAATGATGATGATCATGAAAATACTTTTTTTCATTTTTTGACCTCGGTCTTCCAACGACGGTGCATCCATACCCATTGATCCGGATAGGCCTTTACATATCTTTCCAGAACATTTGTCCATTCCTGGGTGTATCGCTTGACTGCTTCTTCGT
>JBDRNI010000016.1:0-3033 GCA_043811335.1 Candidatus Omnitrophota bacterium
GGCCGCGTCCCCCGGTGCCGCATCAAGTGGCGCGATATTCCGAATTTGAGAAAAAACGATTAACGGTGAAACCCGGCCTTACCGGATGGGCCCAGGTGAACGGGAGAAACCTTATCTCCTGGAAAGAGCGTATAAAGCTGGATGTATGGTATATAGAGAACTGGTCTTTTCTGTTGGACCTTAAGATCGTATGGATGACGGTGGGGACGGTATTATCAAGGAAAGGCCTTCGCGGCGCTGATGGCGCTGTAAGAGACTATGAGTGAAAGAGTTACGTTAAAGCAAATAGTGGGTTTTATGAGGGGTCTTTAAAAAAATATGACCTAAAACTCAGGAATGTTATATAATGCCAAACATGATTGAACCGAAAGAAACTATTATGCAGATACCCCTCTCAAGGTCGGACATTACAGAGAAAGAGAAGAAGGCCGTGTTGGAGGTTCTGGAGTCGCCGTATCTTGCCCTTGGACCGAAATTAGTGGAGTTTGAGGAACGCCTTGCCGATTACACGGGAGTGAAATATGCCGTGTGTGTGAATAGCGGAACTTCCGCTTTACACCTGATTATAAGAGCCCTTGGGATTGAGGAAAATGACGAGGTTATAACTACACCCTTCAGTTTTATCGCCTCGGCAAATTGTATTCTTTTTGAAAAGGCAAAGCCCGTTTTTGCCGATATAGACTCGTTGACTCTGAATATAGACCCGGATCTTGTTGAAGATAAAATAACGCCAAAGACAAAGGCGATACTTGCGGTTGACGTGTTCGGCCATCCGGCTGCGTGGGACAGGCTTGAAAAAATAGCCGCCAAACACGGTCTGCACCTTATAGATGACAGTTGTGAGGCGATTGGTTCCGAGTATAAAGGTAAGAAAACCGGCAGTTTCGGGAACGCCGGCGCATTTGCCTTTTATCCTAACAAACAGATGACAACGGGGGAAGGCGGCGCTATAACGACCAATGATGAGGGGCTCTATAGAGAGTGCCGCAGCATGAGAAATCAAGGACGCGGCGAGAACAAAGCGTGGCTGCAGCATGAGCGGCTCGGTTATAATTACCGCATCAGCGATATAAATTGCGCACTCGGTATTGCGCAGCTGGAAAGGATAGATGAGATCCTTTTAAAACGGGCGAAGGTTGCGGAGAACTACAGGCGTGTTCTTGGAGGGATAGAAGAGATCACACTTCCTCATGTTTCATCGGATGTAAAAATGAGCTGGTTTGTCTACGTTGTCAGGATGCACAAGGGCTTTGACATGAACGCGAGACAGAAAGTTTTGACTGAATTGAGGAAGAAGGGTATTGAGTGCAGCGATTATTTTTCTCCCATTCATCTTCAGCCTTTTTACCGGCGCATGTTTGGATATAAAGAGGGGGATTTTCCCGTTACGGAAGCAGTTTCCGAAAGAACTGTTGCGTTGCCGTTTTATAATAATCTTGAGCGCGGTCAAATAGAGTATGTTGCTGAAAATCTTAAACAAGCGCTTTGTGAGATAAATAGGAAAAACTGACATGCCGCAAAAATATAAAAAACTCGTTACGGTGCTTATGGATCTTATCTTGATAAACATGTCGCTGCTGTTGGCGTTCATGATCAGGTTTGATTGGCAGCTTCGCCCGGAGATCATGACCGCGTGTCTGTATTTAATGATCTGGGCGAGTATTCTCAAGATCACTCTTTTTAACGCGTTTGATGTATACAGGTGGTCATTTCGCTACGGGGGCGTAGCGGAGGTGATAAACATCGCGAAAGTAGCCGCGGCAGGAACTTTTTTGCTTATAGTCGTGGCCTTTCTAACGCAACGCGCCAAAATTGGCCGTTCCGTGCTTTTGATAGACTATCTGATCTTTCTTTTTTCGGCGGTGATCGCGCGGTTTTTACCGAGAGAGATAATGAAATTCCGCGAGGCCTGCCGCGGTAATCTTAAAAACGTGCTCATTGTAGGCGCGGGCTCGGCCGCTGAGATGGTCGCGCGTGAACTCTTGAGAGCGCCGAGAAGGGTTTATCGGCCGGTGGGGTTTATTGATGATGATCCCGCGAAGAAAAATCTGCGCATACACGGTATAAGGGTTTTAGGCGCAACGGATGAGATAAAAAGCATCGTGGAAAAATACGGCGTAGAAGAGATAATTATAGCTATTCCGTCCGCCAGCGGTAAGGTGATAAGAGACATAATCTCAAAGTGTGAAAAGACAGAGGCAAAGATCAAGACCGTGCCTGGTCTGCATAAGATATTGTCGGGAGAAACAACGATAAAACAAATAAGAGACGTGCGTCCTGAGGATCTTCTTGGCAGGGAAACTGTCCGGATAAATACCGAAGACATAAATACCTTTTTGAAAGGTAAGAATATTCTGATCACGGGCGCGGGTGGAACGATAGGGTCTGAATTGTGCAGACAGATAGCCAAGTTTGACCCCCGCATGCTCATATTGTATGACCATAATGAAAACGACACATATTTTCTCGGTCTCAATCTTAAGGAAAGTCATCCGCACCTTGAGTTCAGGACGATAATAGGTGATATAAAGGATATAGGTCTTCTTAAAAAAACCTTTTCGCGGTATAGGCCCGACATTGTTTTTCATTCAGCCGCGCATAAACACGTGCCTTTCATGGAAGAGAATCCTTCTGCCGCGGTTAAAAACAATATTATAGGGACAAGGAATTTCATGTATGCCGCGGAACATTACGGCGTGAAAAGTTTTGTAATGATATCTACTGATAAGGCCGTCAACCCAACGAGTGTTATGGGGGCCTCAAAACGTGTGGCAGAAATGGTGATACAGTCCAAGGCGAAAACCGCGCGGACAAAATTCATGGCCGTGAGATTCGGTAATGTTATCGGTTCAAGCGGCAGCGTGCTTTCTATATTCAAGCAGCAGATCGAAAAGGGCGGGCCCATAACGGTGACTCATCCTGACATGAAACGGTTTTTTATGACGGCAAGCGAAGCCGCCCAGCTCGAGCTGCAGACCGGAGCTAACGCCAAACGGCGCGAGATCTATGTTCTAGATATCAGCGAGCAGATAA
>JBDRNI010000017.1:0-4155 GCA_043811335.1 Candidatus Omnitrophota bacterium
AACGAGCCACGTGGTTGCGCCTTCCAGCCCCCAGTTATGCGGTTTTGCCAGATAAAGCGCCCAACTGAAGAACATGATCTCGACATCGATCAAACCCGCGCCGCCGTGTGTTTGCCGGCCGAATTTGTCTTCTTTCGCTATAAGTTCAAGCCCGGCATGCAGAAGTTTTACGGTTCCCACCATATCGACTTTGGACAACATCACACCGCATACAACTCGCTGAAAAAGAGGCTGAGAGACAACGGCTTCCGGCGGAACATACGCGAAGAAAAGCGATACGAACGGATTCATGAAAGCGCCTTTCTTCAGGCCGTCTATCCCTGTAAGGGCAAGTTCAAGAAACCCTTCTTCGCTCACTAAACTCTTGCCGCGCTGAGTATACAGTCCTTTATGTTCCATCATTCCGGAAACAAGATTAAACCCGATACTTATCGCCCACCATTTCCGCACGCCCCGTGCCATGACTGAAAGCAAGCCGGTATAGGAACTGAACATTCTCCGCGCGTTGTTAACCGCATTCCGCAATTTTCCGATACCCATTCCAGGCGCGGATGAAAAAAGATACGCGGCAAAGAACCCCATAAGAGCGCCAGTAACGGCACTGTACATAAGGTTTTCTTTTCCCCGCACACCGCTCAACAGATCTCCCGCCACGGAACCAGTAGCGCCTATACCAGCTCCGGCAAGAAGAGTTAATACATAGGCTGGTATTTTCGTAATGGTACCGGGAGATACGCCCAAAGTCGCGAGATAGTTTGTAGTAAGAACGCCTTTATACCCCCAGAATGCCGCGAGACCATAAGCCGCGCCTTTCACGAAATCGCCGGCTGTTGTATTAAAACTGATCCCGTCATACCATTTTCTCCCATGCGAAGTTACATTCGAAAAGACCTTCCACGTGGCATGTCCGCCGGCATAACCCACGCCTCCTATTACGGCATAAATACCCGCCTGTCCCGCGAGCGAAAGATCCTTAAACATTGAAAGATAGGGCACCACACCGGCAACCTGGCCAAGAACATGCGCGCTTGTGGCAACAACGGCCAGCGCGCCCGCGAATCCAAGCGCCATGAAAAAGCCATCTGTCATTGCCCGCGTGATAGCGGGGTCAAAATTACCTTCCGGATCCGTGAAAAGACAATACGTAAGCGGCCTGGCAAACATCCGGTTCTCTATCACCTTTTTACCTACGGCGACTACTCCGCTTACCACGGTCACAAAAACAGCGCTAACGATCATCGCTGTTAACGCGCCTCCGAATGTTACACCAGCTGCCGGCAGGGATACGCCGGCTATCGCTAATAAACCCGCAACACCGACCGGAGTCAATACCCCTGTTGCTATAAGAACGGCAGAGCCTACCGCGACTGCCACCGCCGCGCCGTAATACACGGGTATTTTGTAGTGATCCCACCAGGTAAGCCGCGACCCGTCTTTCCCGTACCAGCCGTCGATCTTATCAGATTGCTTTCTGAGCCTGTTTTCTACACCGGGTGAACTCATCGCAACCGCCGTCAATCCAACTATCGCGTTCTTGTCTTCGAGAACAATACTTGAATAGGCATGCATATCATCTGCCATACGTTGAATGTCCTCATCGCCTTTTTTCCCGTATTTCGCATAATCCGCAAGTATTTTTGAGGATAACGCGGTATTTGACAGGAATCCGGCGATCTCAGGGTTATCGGCGGCGGCCCGCGCCAGATAACCGTTCCATTCCTCGTCTTTCCCGAAAAACACTGAGTCCATTACGTCCATTTCGGATATACCTGTAATCTTCCGGAATTGCGTAACAAGCAGGTGTTTTATCGGATCCGGCATATCCTTAAAACTTTTTGCCAGCCCGGCCAACTGTACCGTCCTCAAAGTCTTTTCCGCGCTTACCACCTGGCCGGTATTCAGTTGACGCATGAATATTTCTTCCTCATCCAACTTGAATCCGGTAGGATTATCTTTGAGGGATTTGTGAAGTTTATTAATAGCTGTCTGCCTGAATGATCCGAACGGCACAGCCTGCACCTCACTCGTTCCGTTTTCACTCAGAATACTGCTTAAAACGATCATTGAGTCCCGTTCAAATTCATCCGAATCAGCGCTCTGAAACTCCGTATCAAATCCATCTGTAGGCCTGGGTGAGATCGACATTCCGCCTTCATCAATCTGATAAATATCCTTTTCCCCCGTTTGGGGAGTCGATATCTTCCACTCATTCGTGAACTCTTTGCCGGCAACGGTGAATGTAAAAACACCTTTAATATTAAAACGGATCAGCATCCCTTCAGAAGCGACCGGTTTATCGTCTCTGATATCGACTGACACAAAGAGACGGTTTTTGTCGAGATCGAGTTTTCCCGTCTTAGGATCCAGCCATGGACCGGGACCAAGATAAAAATCGCCGTTTTCGCCGTCACGGGTTATCTCAACCACTCTCACCGTTTCATCTTTTTTAGCAGGCGCGCCGCCTTCCCGAGCCTCAGGAAAATCAAAGCTGTCATCCATTGTAAGTCCAAAATCCTTGTAAATTTTCATTTTTCCGGCGGCAATACTGAATTTTCCGTTGCTTTCAAATCTCAAAACACCCTGCGTGAGGACAAACGCCGTGCGGCGACCGGACAGCCATTTGACTTCACATCCATCCGCCAGTTCAAACGTGCCGTCACCTGATATCCTCACATTGACTTCGGAACTTAATACCGGATCGGCCAAACCGGAAGTTCTTAACGCTTCCGAAATTCTTAACGCTTCCATCGTGTCTGACATCTTGAAACTCGATTCATATTTGCTGAATGTCAAGAATATACCATCGATAGATGCCGTTATTTTACACTTACAGCCGCGAACATCCAAAGACTCCGCGATCAGAACCTTTTCTTTCCCCCGCATGGCTTCTACAATTTTAGGAAGAAGCTTTTCCGTATCCGTCAGGTTTGCGCCGTCCAGAGTCCCGAACTGGATTATACATTTTGCTTTAGCCGTTATCCTCTGCATATGACTTATAAGGTTGTCACCTTCAAAAATATTTAATATGGAAGCGCTTAATATCATCCGGTTATCCAACGCCTCTAATAAAATGAGAAGTTCAGTCCCAACATCATCTTCCCGGAACAGATCGCTTAACGTTGTCGAGCCGACAAAAGGCGTATCCATTGTCCTGAGAACACCGTCAAAAGCCTGTATAACACCGATGTTTTTGATTAATCTGTCAAGCTTCCGGCTTACATTATCGCCTGTAAGAGCTTCCCCCACACCGAAACCGGCCTTATCGCATGCGGCACCTAATGTAGTATCGAGCCCTTCAAGCCGCATATTCGTAAGAAGATAAATGGCTTCCGGGACATCCCCTGCAACTTTATTGGTTTCACCGTCAACGGCAATTGTTATATCTTTTGTAACAGGCATAAGTTTTGTAACGAACCATTTTTCGTTCTCAAGCCGTTCGATGCCTCCTATTTCAATAAAAAGTGTGGTGTTTTTCTCAACAACTTTGTATGTTCTTCTCAATTCAAACGAGTCATACCCCAGATCGACCGTTCCCAATCCCATAAAACGCTCCCTAATCAATCCTTTCCTTTGCTCCTTGGTCAAAGAACCACTGACCGTACCGAGCACTTTTTTCGTCTTCGGATCCACAAGGACAGGTTCGTCAAAATCGCTGAATTTTAGAATAATCTGGCCCTTAAACGTGATGCCTGTATAGCTCATAATATTGCCATGTTCATCCTTGCGGACTTTTTCGATCACACCAAGCATATCTTTTTCCGTGAACACAGTACCGTCATCCGACCAGTCGCCCGTATACAGGAACGTGGTCGTACCAATGCTTAAACCGAACGCGCCCGCAATCTCCTTCGCAAGCGCCGTATTTGTATCTTTTGCCATTTCTCCCATCGCCTTGACCTCACGGCCTCTTACCGCACGGTCTTTGCCAGCTCCTATATCACTATGTTCTTTTAGAAAATCTTTCCACGTAACTTCATACGTTACCGTGTTATCTGACATGGCGCGTATCTTACAACCGTCATAATAATATCCTTTACCTCCGACCAAGCTTACGGCGCCCAGCATCTCTTCTGCCCAGAAGGTTCCGTTCTTAGCCGTACCGCTGAAGAGGAATGTCGCCGATTTCGCGGTCAACCCGAATTCGCCGAGTATTTT
>JBDRNI010000018.1:0-3475 GCA_043811335.1 Candidatus Omnitrophota bacterium
CGGGCACAAGGCCCGCCCCTACACTCCCTCTTTCAGCCGGTCCGCAACTATCTGCCAAAACGGCAGGTCTTTTGAATGTTCCGCTTTTATGAAATATTTTTTATACTCGTCGTAATGCCTGTCGCTCACCGACATCTCAAAATCCCAATCAATAACCGCGTCCGCGTCCGCGGAAATCGGCTCTTTGCCGAACCAGTCCGCCAGAACCTTTATATACGGATGCGTTCTTGAAAGACGCCTGGAAGTCAAAAACATCACGGGTTTACGAAAAAGGTTCGCGAAAGTGACCGACGTGCTGTCGTGCGCCATGACAAGACGGCTTTTCCTGACCAGCGACAGTGTTTCGCCTTTTATGCATCTGCGTCCGTTAAAATAATCCGATTTTTTCTCATAATCCGATCTCGGCGAAGCCGCTATAACCACTTCAAGTTTTAACTCACCTTCCACGCGCCTGAAGAATCTGTCCAGCATGGGATAATATTCATCAGGCGTCGGAAGCCCTTTCACGCCGTCATAAAGACGGTCCGGATGAAAAGGGAGATACTCGTCCAAAAACACGGCAATCGGACGCTCGGTCTCCGAAAAGGGACGTTTACGTTCGGCCAGATACAGGTCATAATCCATCGCGTGTGTCCAAAGCGTTTCGGTACTTTTATCTTTCGGAAAACGATACGCAAAACACTCTTCGCCTCCCGCCAACACGAGTTTTGACGGTTTTATTCCGAACCATTTTGACGGCAAACGCGAGAATAATACATTCATGACGTACGCAAATGTAGGAGGAAATATCTTCTTCAGTTTTCTGAAATAAGCGGAGATTTCTGTTTGTTTCGGACCGATAATCGGCAAAAAATTGGACATGTGAACCGCATATTCGGATCCGGCTCTTGTCAGAGCTCTATACACCCATAGAGAATTAACTCCGTAGGAGCCTAGAGTAACCACAAAATCCGTGCCGCCAAGCCCTGAAATCATCCTGTACGCTTTCTTTCTTTCCGAAAACAAAATCAGCCCTTTAAATTCGTATGGTTTGGGACAACTTTCGTCGGTATAAAATTTTGGGCGCAGGATACGGCTCAAATCCCAGACCTCAACATGAAAACCATTCCGTTTCAGCGTTTCAACGCCGAAACGTTCGTAGTCACGCGAATCAAACGGAGATGCAACTAAAAGAATAATGCGTTTTATCATGATCCGTCAGCGCTGAAACTTGAAATGCGCGTTCTTCTCCTTTTCCGTGAGTCTATATGCATCCAGACCGATTGTTTCCTCTCCCGGCCGCGGCAGAACATGCGCCATAACCCTGTCCAAAAAACCCATCCGAACACCGGAGCGATAGATCCTGTCCCTCAAGTCGGTATCGTTGACACGGTTCCAGCTTTTTCGCCAGCAGTTGATATTGTATTCAAAAAACTTTAAATACGAACGATAGAGCCAAGTCTGCGGGCCTCCGATTCTCGGAACCTCGTTTTCTCCATTGATTATTTTTCGTCTTCCATGCCGTTCTTCCACGTAAGCGGCAGACACGAATTCATGGCCCTCTTTTTGCGCGAAACGCAGCAAAACCTCAAGATGGTCTTCCGTCCAAGTATCGTCATCATCAATGCGGGCGATCCACATGCCTCGCACGAGTTCAAGCGCCTTATTTGCCGGCACGACCGGTCCCGCAAACCAATGATTCTCCGCTGTTTCAGGATACCGGTATTTTCTCTCCGGAAGGTTATAGAACCGCATACGAGGGTCATCAATCCGCGAAACCAGCTCTTCCGTGTTGTCCGTGCAATGGTCACCCACGATAATGAACTCAAAATTCTTATACGTCTGAGCAAGAACCGACGGCACGGCGCGTTCCATCAATATATCTCCGCGATTATACGTGGGGACATACACTGAAACCAGAGGATTACCGGTTTTTTCCCGATATAAACGCTCCTGCCTGGCGCGTATCAGACCTAACTTGACAGGCTCGGTTAACGAGTAACGCAAAGAGTTAAACCCGCTGATCAATCTATCCTGAACAGTGCGTTTCACTTTTTCTTATCCTTTCCTTATAATCCTCGGGCCTGTGCGCCACGAATGTTCGGTAATCCTGCGGTTTCCAGTCCTTTATAGACGCCTTTAATTCTTCGGCGGTATGTTTTTTGACATAGAGCCGACATGCGCCTTTAAGCACCTTCGGCGACCCTAACGCCTTGAGTTTATTCATGTTACTTGGCGACACGAGATCAAATTTCTCATTATCGCTCTCTTTTTTCAGAGGAACGGCCCCACTGCATCCCGGGCAATAACGTTTGACCTGATCGGCGAAATCAACGGGTTTTTTGCGCCACCAGCCCTTTTCTATAGGGTATCCCCCGGGACCGTCAAGCACGTGATCCATCGCGGCCGCCACTTCACAGAAAAAACACCCCTTGGGCGTTATAGAAGCGGACCATCTCATCTGAACCCAGCAGTTATCAATGAGATCCCACATAAATTCTTTATCCTCAATAATATCATCCGCGGCGACCAGAAGCGGCTGATGCACACCGTCAGAACTTGAATGGTCGTTATACGCGATATGATCATTATCAAACGTCTCCTCTATGAGCGCTTTGTATTCATCCCACTTGTGGCCTGATGTCCACAGTTGCCGACGCCGCTTATCCGGAATCATCCTCTGGTAAATGCGGCATATCTCCGCGAAATCCGGATGAAGCGTCGGCTCCCCGCCCATGAGGCCTATGTTGCCGGGAAAACCCTCAAGCGACTCCAGGGCTTTAACGACCGTATCCAGATCCATGAAGAAGGGTTTTCTGTGATGCCCGACAAGACGCGTGCAGTTCGCGCACTTTACGTGACACACGTTCGTTATCTCAAGTTGTATAAGTTTCATCTCATAGAGAGGTCTCATGTTTTTGTCTCCACTTTTGACCCGAGGCACGGCTCTTTTAACCGCCATGCGACGCCTGCTTTTTCAAAAATATCCCTGTTCCAGAACTTCTCAACAATGTTCCAGAATTCTTTTTCGGTATATCCCGTAAAATCCAGAAAATCTTTCAATATTCTAGCGTCAAGTTTATGGTCATTCTCTTCAATAAGCCGTCTGCCCTCTTCTCTGGTTATTCTTCCCGCCCTTATCCAGTATCCCACAACATCCGTCGCCCGGCCGAAACCGAACTTCGGATATTTCATCCACACATTCATGAGATACGCCACCGAATCAATCTGATCATAATCATCTATGTAGCCGTCCCGTTTCCATTCACCCGTAAGATCCTTAAAACCGTACTCCTTCGCTATTTTATAATTGTCATATCCATTCCACGGAACAAAATAGCTCAGAAATATAGGTTCCAGACCAATGTTTTCTATTTCCTCCGGTGACGGATACTTAAACATGTTCATCCGGCTGTCGGTAATACCATTTTTATGCCACAATCCAAAATCCACACTTTTAGCAACATCGTTATTTATCTGTTCTTTCGCGCTGGGT
>JBDRNI010000019.1:0-2278 GCA_043811335.1 Candidatus Omnitrophota bacterium
CGCTCTGTCCCTATTGATACGATCTCTGTCCCTGTTTTCTTCTCCTGTGGAGAAAATCGCATGGCCCAAGATACTGACTGCCGCCGCATCAACAATTTTCTCTTGTTTCTCTTTCTCAAAACCCCCGAGAGGCATGCCTTCTATTCCGTCCGTGAGTGCTTTATGATTTTTGAGCTGTACGGAAAGGTTTAGAAGCAGCACCTTCTGCTCACGGTCAAGATCTTTCGCCCATTCCCATTCTTCTTCCGTAAAATCATACTCGCCACTCTGGCCGGGTTCAAACACCTCCAGAAACCTATTCTGCAGGTCCCCAGCGGCGGGAATTTTCTCCAATATCTTATTGATCTCACCCTGGGTAAAAACACCTTCAATCAAAGCACTTACTCCTGATATAACGGGTTCCGCCGCCATTCTCCCGTAATAATTCACGTCCTCCGGGAAAATTGACGACTCGCCGTTCTGGTTGAAAATACCCGAAGCAACAGTTCGCAGAAGGTTCTTTCCGATTATTCCGATGGTGTCCAGAACGTCCTCTCCCGCTTTCTTCCGTTCGGGCAGAAATACTATCGCCCCTTCGCCTTCTTCGGTAACGGCTCTGGAGACCACGCTTGTCACGGTAGCGGTCCCCGCGGGAATATGCGCTTTGTATTTCACGCCGCCGGTGACATTGATCTCATACCATTCCCTTTCGTAATACGTGATATATAGCCCCAATGTTCCCTGACCGTTGCCGACATAAATCGTTCCTCCGAAATTCGGAATATAAACAATTTCGGTTTCCGAGCTGCTGATATCAATCAGCTCCGCAACTACACCTTCGGAACTTAAAGGAAACACCTTTGAGTTCAAGAGTGTCTGAAGAGGGTCAATAATGCTGTCGCGTAATCCAACAGGCACGTTTTTAAGCATGACGGCTCTGCCGCTATTCCGGGCTGCATCCAGTTTTCTTTTCACGAGGTTAAAGTCAAGTTCGTCATCTATCTCCTTGACCATGCCGAACAGGTTGCTAACGACCGGCCCGTACTCATACGCCGCTTCTCCGGGAATAAATCCCACGATCTGCGGTATCCGGTCAAAGAGAAAACCCGCGACATCCTCGATCACTTTAAGGCCCGCGTCCCACTCGGATCTCATTTCATTCATTATCGTTGAGGACTTTTCTGCGTACACGAGAACAGAGGATTCCCCCGGTATGGCCACTTTTTGCGCATAGTTTTTTAAAATGTTGTTAGCGCCGGTATAATTCTTTCTCTCCATGAGGACATTGAACTCCTCAAGATCTTTCCCCGTAAGACCCAGTTTCCGAGCGGCGCTGACCATCGCGTCGGAAAACGTCTGATATGCCTTCATGCTGTAACCGTTCTCTCTGTATCCGAGGGCGCGGTTGTAAAGGTATTCCGTTTTGGTATAAAACTGCCATGTGGCGGCCGGGATCAGATCCCCGTCTGAAGAGATCTCCCTCCAATCCCCGAAATTGGTTCTGTTCATCCATACAACTTCCGGACGCTCAATACGATACCTTATATTATCCCGGTTATCTCTGACTTCTTTAACGTCGCCGGCGCGGATCATCGCGA
The DNA here is from genome assembly GCA_043811335.1 of Candidatus Omnitrophota bacterium. Classification (GTDB taxonomy): domain Bacteria; phylum Omnitrophota; class Gorgyraeia; order Tantalellales; family Tantalellaceae; genus CAZGOZ01. The sequence goes on from JBDRNI010000019.1 coordinate 1,578, forward strand.
TAAGTCCTTCCGCGCTTTCTCCTTCTATCGCCCGGCCGCGTTCATCCATGAAAATGTATCTGGATGAGCCCTCTTCGGTAACGGCTCCCAGCATTCCGGAGACCGTCCACTCCCATAAAACAGGCACGGTTGATCTTTGCGATGTAAGGCACATGAGCGGCTCATGCGCTATGTATCCGGGTTCATCGCCTTCGGCCTGCATTTCAGGAACATGAGCCCTGAGATATCCATCCCACGGCTGCGGTATTCTTGTTGACAGAGACGTCGCGGCGGCTTGTTCTGTTGCAATATCTTCCCGCTCGATCACCACGCCGTCTTCAACGGAAACGGCATCCGGCAGCGCATGATACTCTGCCCCATCCTGACGAAAAGCCCCGACTGTCACGCCGCCGGGCAACGCGTCCAGACCGTCAGCCGCTACGCCTGCGGCCATGCTGCCCATCAGCATGCCTATCATCGCGACCATTAACCATTTATTCCGCATGCCGTCTACATGCGCGTCAGTTCTCGCCACCGCTGCCTCAGCTGTTTTTTGTTCCGGGAACGCGCCGCTCGCGACAAGCGTTTTTATCAATCTTTTACGAAGCGCGGCATATTGCGTTTCCATTTTTGACCGTTCAATGCCGGTCTCCCGGATGGCTCTCTCTATATTCCTTTTTGAAGCGCGGGAAATGCCGGATGCGCGTTTATATTCCAGATAC
>JBDRNI010000020.1:0-11123 GCA_043811335.1 Candidatus Omnitrophota bacterium
GGGGTGCGTTCCTCTGGAACTCGAACACGTCCTGGAGATCTTTTATAACGCTCTTACGGATCTTGGAGAAGACCCGGCCGCGTGGGTCGTCCGTGTTTACGCGATGGACGCGACAGACAAGTATATACCGGTCACAAAAGACGCGGTAGCCGGGCATATTTTCACCGAAACGCTTCAAACCGCGGGTATATCGACGGACAAAAAGCCGGATCTCAAGATCTTCCCGGTAAACCTTAATGTTATGGATAGTGACGGTATGCAGGCGCTTCTCCGCCACAGCGGCCGTCGTCCCGATTACTTCTTCATGAGACGGCTCTTATATGTTACTGACTATTACGAAAGAGGAGACTTCTTTTCCGGCAGGAACTTGTGGAGTCTGGAGAAGTATATAGCCATAAACAACGTTTTTTCAACGGCAAAACCGGGAACAAGAATTGTCCTTGAATCATCGGCAAGTATTCTCACGGGAGAGGCGCCCTATATGTCTGATTTTAATCCCGCTCCCGAAGGCGCTGAGGTCCTGGAAAGAGGCATGGGAGTGCTGAAGGTTACCGATCCGGACGCGTTTTCGCAGACACTTAAAGATTTTCTTAAAGGTATAGATGCCGGGACAAATGAGCAGACACGCCGCAGGTGGAAAGATATCAGGGACAGTATAAAAGAAAGTAACCACACGCGAATGAAAAAAGCGTTCCCGGGCGTGGTTACTGACGCGGCGCCTGAAGACGCGAAACGAAACGCGGCACAGGGCTTTATTGACGCGGTGTTCTGCCGCGAGTTTGAGACGCGAAACGATCCGCAGAAAGAACGCATCGTTATCGCGCTGGATACCGGTTGGATAAAAGGTTATGAAAAAGGCGCGCCGCAGTTTAATTTTCTGAACCCGGTCTTCACGGCCATGCGGAAGTTCTGCGCGTCACGCGGTATATCGTTCATAACCGCCTCCAGCGAGGACCTGATCCGGGCCGTTAACGACGAAAAAGACCGGCTCGGCGCCGGGACGAAAACCATAATCCTTTCCGGCATGGACGCCGTTCTTTCCGATGATTTCAAACCGTTCAGGGACGATGCCGATACGTTCCTCGTGGGTATAGATGATATGTATCTAACCGAAGACTGTGACATGCGTATTGAGGATATGATGAAACTGGCGCTGAAACACGTTTTCGGCCTCGCAAGACGTGAAGGGGATCCGGATATAACCGTTCAGGCTTGTGAGGGGTTCTCAAACGTGTTCATATTCATCCCGAAACCGGGCCCGCTCATTGAAGAATGCGCCGAGATGTACCAACTCCACCGCCAGGCCTTCCACACCGCCGCGTAACTTGGGGGACATGTAACTTGGGGGACATGTCATTTGGGGACACCCCTGAGCACGGAAATTAGCCGTTTTTGACATGTTTCTTCAATTTGCGGTTTCGGGGATGGAAAAAGAAAACCGTAGGGGCGGGCCTTGTGCCCGCCCGAAACGGTTGTAAAAAGGGCACCCACAAGGGGTGCCCCTACGAATTCTATTGATATTTTTATGATATGGTTGCGGGGGACGGACACCGCGCAAGTTTACGAAGCGGGTCCAGAAGGAGCCCGGACCTCATCGCGATATTTGGTTGCGGGGGACGGAATCGAACCGCCGACCTTGAGGTTATGAGCCTCACGAGCTACCTCTGCTCCACCCCGCGTTAAAATAAACCTGATATGGAGTGGAGATTATAGCAAATCCGGCGCAAAGTGGCAAGGGCTTTATACGAATTGACAGGGGCTGTTATATATGCTATAAAAAATATTCCAGTCGGGGACCCATGTTGATTTTCGCAACGATAAAGGTGGAAATATGATAACGCGATACACTCGTCCCGTGATGGGAAAGATATGGACGGATGAAAACAAGTTCCGCAAGATGCTGGATATCGAACTGCTTGCCTGTGAAGCGTTTACCGAGCAGGGGATCATACCCGCGTCTTCCCTGGAAATCATCAAAAAAAAAGCCCGGTTTGACACGAACCGCATAAAAGAAATAGAAAAAGAGACGCATCATGACGTCGTGGCTTTTATCCGGAACGTGTCCGAAAATATCGGAGATGAAGCGAAATATCTGCATTACGGGCTGACGTCCAGCGATATTCTTGACACGGCGCTTGCGGTCATGATGACCGAAGCTATGGATATCCTTATAGAAGATATTGAAAAGCTTATAGGTGCGCTGAAGCAAAAGGCGCTGAAATACAAGGATACTCCGATGATGGGCCGATCACACGGAGTACATGCGGAACCCACCTCCTTCGGTCTCAAAATGGCGCTTTTTTTCAGAGAAGCCAAACGCGATCTCAAAAGGTTATGCGAAGCCCGCAGTGTTATAGCTGTCGGCAAGATGTCCGGGTCGGTAGGCACGTTTGCCAACGTGGAACCGTTTGTAGAGGAATACGTCTGCAAAAAACTGGATCTGGAACCGGCCACGGTATCCAGCCAGGTATTGCAGAGAGACAGACACGCGCAGTATCTTAATACAATTGCCCTTGTCGGGGCGACACTGGAGAAGATAGCGGTTGAGTTTCGCGGACTGCAGAGAACCGAAGTGGCTGAAGTGCAGGAGTTTTTCGGCGCCGGCCAGACCGGATCTTCAAGCATGCCGCACAAGAAAAACCCGATTATCTGTGAGCGCATAACGGGTCTTGCGAGGGTGCTGAGAGGGAATGCGACCGCGGGTCTTGAAAACGTGGCGTTGTGGCACGAACGTGACATTTCACATTCTTCCGTTGAACGCATAATCATACCGGACTCCACGATACTTTTGGATTACATGCTGGATAAAGCGACGTCTCTGGTTTCAACGCTTATCGTGAACGAGAAAAAAATGCTTGAGAATATAGGTGCCACGAAAGGACTGATCTATTCTCAGCGGCTTTTGCTTGAGTTGGTCAGAAAAGGGGCGACACGCGAAGGAGCGTATAAGGTCGTGCAGTCGCTCGCCCTTAAAGCGCATGAGAACGGCGGGGATTTCAGGGAAATGGTCCTGATTGACGGCGAGATCGGCAAATACATGTCCAGAGACGAGATAAAAGATTGCTTCCGGGTAGAATATCACCTCAGACACATTGACGAGGTCTTCAGAAAAATAGGGTTGTAACAGCTCATGTTGAGGAAGGGTACGAATGGCAAAAAAAAAGAACATCACTTATAAGAACGCCGGCGTTGACATAGACAAGGCGAACCGGCTCATAAAAAAAACGAAAAAACTGATCAATACAACGAGAACCGCGGGCAGCATGGATTCCGTGGGCGGATTCGGCGGGTTTTTTGACCCGGACGTGTTCGGCGTAAAAAACCCGCTTCTGGTCTCTTCCACGGACGGCGTGGGAACGAAGCTGAAGATCGCGCAGATGGCCGGCAAGCACGATACCGTGGGTATAGACCTCGTGGCAATGAGCGTGAACGATATAATCTGTTCAGGCGCGCGTCCCGTGTTCTTTCTTGATTATTTTTCCACAGGCAAACTGAACGAAAAGATCTGGAGCGATGTTATCAAGGGAATAGTAAAAGGGTGCCGTGAGTCAGGATGCGCGCTTCTCGGAGGGGAAACGGCAGAGATGCCCGGAATGTACCCCGACGGGGAATATGATCTGGCCGGTTTCGCCGTGGGGATCGTTAATAGAAAAAATGTTTTAGACGGAAAAAAAGTGCGGCCCGGCGATGTTATCCTGGGCCTGGCCTCCAGCGGGCTCCATTCCAACGGGTATTCTCTCGTCCGGAAGATATTCACCGCGGCGGAAATGAAAAAGAAACATCGGCTTTTGCTGGAACCCACGCATATTTATGTAAAACCGTTTCTTGAAGTGGCGCGTGCGGCTAAAATTAAAGGCGTGGCGCACATCACCGGCGGCGGGTTTTATGACAATATACCGCGAGCTCTTCCCGCGCGGGCGAGAGCAGTTATCCGAAAAGGCGCGTGGCGTATTCCCGAAGTATTCAATCTCATATCAAAAAAAACCGGCATGAAAGAAACAGAACTTTACCGGACATTTAACATGGGTATCGGCATGATATTTATTCTTTCTGACGCGGATGCGGCAAAAGCGAGAAAAATACTCAAGAAAAAATTCGGTTTGGAAAGCTGGAAAATAGGGGAAATAACCAAAGGCCGGAACGGCGTGGACGTTTTATGAAGCACCGCGGGCAGAATTCCGCGATGCGAAACCCTGCACCGAACGTTTACGCATTAGACCCCACATGCAGAACGTTCTGGTACAGGGAGAAAATGGTGCCGACTTCATGAATATACTGGTTATCGGGTCCGGCGGACGCGAACACGCGTTATGCTGGAAATTAAGACAAAGTCCCGCGGTGAAAAGCCTGTACTGTGCGCCGGGTAACGGCGGAACAGGTATAGACGCTGCCAACATCGACCTTGATGTCACGAAACATTCCGAAGTCGTCCGTTTCTGCGAAGAGAAGAAAGTAAATCTGGTCGTTGTCGGGCCGGAGGCCCCTCTGGCTGCGGGGATAACGGATGATCTGGAAAAAGCCGGTATACGCGTTTTTGGACCTTCCCGCGCCGCCAGCCGCCTGGAATCAAGCAAGATATTCGCGAAAGAACTGATGGCGCGATACGACATACCGACGGCGCGGTTTCGCATTTTTGAAGATCTTAAAAAAGCACGGGAATACATGCTATCGGCCGATCTGCCTCTTGTAGTCAAGGCGTACGGTCTTGCGGCGGGCAAGGGGGTCTTTATCGCAGAGACGGCGGAAAAGGCCGTTGGCGCGGCCGAAGCGATGCTCATCCGAAAAGAATTCGGCGCCGCCGGCGAGAAGATAATTGTTGAAGAATATCTCACGGGCGAAGAGGTTTCCTTGATCGTCGTGACGGACGGACGCAGTATAATACCGCTTGCCGCCAGCCAGGACCACAAACGCGCTCATGACGGGGATACCGGGCCCAATACCGGGGGGATGGGGGCGTATTCGCCGGTGCCTTTTTTTGACGAAAAATTGTTTAATGTCGTCATGCATTCGGTCGTGAAACCGACGATAGAGGGTCTGCGGAAAGAGGGGATCGTTTATAAAGGAGTTCTTTATGCCGGTCTCATGCTGACTGCTTCCGGCCCGAAAGTGCTTGAATATAACGTGCGGTTTGGCGATCCTGAAACTCAGGTCATACTGCCGCGATTGAAATCGGATCTGGCGGAACTTCTGATGAAGACAGCCGAAGGCGATCTTTCCGGGATACGGCCGGAATGGGACGCGGCCGAACATGTATGTGTCGTTCTGGCATCGGGAGGATATCCCGGGCAGTATGAAAAAGGAAAACGCATAACGGGGTGTGATAAAGCAAGAGAAGAAGGCGCGTTGGTATTCCATGCGGGCACGCGCGCGGACGGCGGGGAACTTTTTACCTCCGGCGGACGAGTGCTGAATGTTGTCGGCAGGGGCAAGGGAATAACGGAAGCCGTGGAGAACACGTACAAGGCGGTCCGAAAGATACATTTTGACGGAATGCAGTATAGGGAAGACATAGCACGCAAAAAAATAGGAAAGCGGGCGGGGATATGAAGAAAAAACCGATAGTTAGCGTGGTCATGGGAAGCGACTCGGACATGCCGGTCATGAAGGAAACGATTCTAATGCTGGAGGAGTTTGGGCTTCTATATGAGGTAAATATTTTTTCCGCGCATCGGTCGCCGGACAAAACGGCCGTGTTTGCTAAAAAAGCGAGAAAAAAAGGAATAAAGGTTATCATAGCCGGCGCCGGCGGAGCCGCGCATCTGGCGGGCATAATAGCGGCGCATACAACACTGCCGGTAATAGGTGTTCCCATGAAGACAAAACTTGATGGGATGGATTCTCTGCTTTCCACGGTCCAGATGCCTTCGGGTGTTCCCGTGGCTACCGTGGCCATAGGCGAAGCGGGCGCCGTTAATGCCGCGATACTTGCCGCGCAGATAATCGGCATCAGTTCGCCCGCCGTGGAACAAAAATTGAAAGCGCACAAGAAAGCGCTTATCCGGAAGATTGACGCGAAAAACCGGAAGATTAAATACAAGAGCCGCTGAGGCCGGCCAAGCATGAAAGAAATAAAACGGGTATTATTTGTATGCACCGGGAACAGCTGCCGAAGTATAATGGCCGAAGCGTATTCAAAAAAACGGTTCGCGGAGAAAAAGCTTTCAATAAAAGCAAGATCAGCCGGAACAATGGGGTTCATGGGAGCTTGTCCGACCGCGGAAACTCTTGAGGTGCTTGCCGAAGCGAAAGTCCCCGCGGAGAAGAGCGTTTCTAAAACGCTCACGAGGGAACTCGTGGAGTGGGCCGACATGATACTCGTGATGGAACCCGTGCACTTGGCAAGGGTCTTAGCCCTTTTGCCTGACGCTGCAGACAAGGCGCGATATCTGGGTGCGTTTGCGCCCCGCGCAGTTGATGAGGCGTCCATAATGGATCCGATAGGAAAACCGCTGAGTTTTTACAGAGAAACTTTAGAGCAGGTAAAACAGTCCGTGGAGGGGTTAATAAAATGGCTGGAAAAATAGCGATAGGCGCCGATCACGGCGGATTTTTTCTGAAAGAGAAAATAAAGACCGCGTTAAAGAAAGCGCGGTTCGTGGTTGAGGATCTGGGAACGGATTCGCCGGACGCGTCCGATTATCCCCGGATCGGATTTGACGTGGCAGCAAGGGTTTCCAGCGGAAAGGCAAAAAGGGGCATTGTTATTTGCAAGACCGGCATAGGGATGGCGATCATCGCAAATAAGAGGCGCGGAGTGAGAGCCGGGGTATGCAATTCCGTGGCCGAAGCGCTCTCTGCGCGCCGGCACAACGATACGAATGTTCTTGTTTTAGCGGCTACGCGGATCAGCGGCGAAAAGGCCGTTCGCGTGGTTAAGGCATGGCTTGGGGCAAAAGCGCTCGGCGCTCGGCACGCAAGACGTGTGCGGCAGATAAAAGCGTTGGAAAAAAAGGTATTCAAGTAAGGGGAACCATGGAACATTTAAAAAAAACAGATCCGGAAATATTCCGGGCAGTTCTCTCTGAAACAAAACGTCAGAGTGACGGGATAGAACTCATAGCAAGCGAGAATTTTGTGAGCCGCGCGGTTGCCGAAGCGGTTTCTTCATCCATGACAAACAAATACGCCGAAGGATATCCGCATGCGCGGTATTACGGGGGATGTGATTTTGTTGACGTGGCCGAGGATATCGCGATCGCCCGGGCGAAAAAGATCTTCGGAGCTGAACATGTTAACGTGCAGCCGCATTCGGGGTCACAGGCAAACATGGCCGTGTATTTCGCCATGCTGAATATCGGAGATACGGTCATGGCGATGGATCTTTCATGCGGGGGGCACTTGACTCACGGTCACCGCAAGAATTTTTCCGGGAAATATTTTAAAATGGTATTTTACGGGGTGGACAATAAAACCGAAACGCTTGATTTTGATGATATCCGCCGGAAGGCGCTGAAACACCGGCCGCGAATGATAATTGCCGGGGCTTCGGCCTACCCGCGTGTTATAGATTTCGCAAAATTTCGGAAAATATGCGATGAAGTCGGCGCCATACTCATGGTAGACATGGCGCACATCGCGGGTCTTGTCGCCGCCGAGCTCCATCCCGATCCCGTGAGCGTATCAGAATTCGTGACCACCACAACGCATAAAACTCTCAGAGGCCCGAGGGGCGGCATGATACTGTGCAGAAAAGAATTCGCTAAAAAAATTGACTCAGAGATCTTTCCGGGCATTCAGGGCGGTCCCCTGATGCACGTTATTGCGGGTAAGGCCGTGGCGTTCAAGGAAGCCCTGCAGGAGAATTTTAAAGAATATCAGGAAAATATCGTTCGCAACGCCAAACGGCTCGCCGAGCAGCTCGGGTCCAGAGGGTATCGGCTGGTCTCGGGCGGCACGGACAATCATTTGCTTCTGGTGGATCTTTCGCCCAAAGGTATCACAGGAAAAGAAGCCGAGGTATGCCTGGACAAGGCCGGCATAACCGTTAACAAGAACCTCATACCATTTGATAAGGCGAGTCCTTTTGTCACCAGTGGTATACGGCTGGGAACGCCCGCTGTAACGACCAGGGGCGTGAGGGAACCTGAAATGGACAGGATCGCCGCATTCATAGACGATGCACTTAAATCACGAAAAGATGACAAACAGCTTAAGCTCATTCGTGACGCGGTCAAAGGGTTTTTGACGGAATTCCCCTTGTACGGAGAATGGATAAATGAGATGGAGAAGGGATCAGTCTGCAAATGACAGAACCACAGACAGTGAAAACAACGTCTTGTGAAGATGAGATAAAACGCCCGTCATGGGACGAATATTTTTTGAGAATATCCGGGCTTGTCGCGACGAGATCAACCTGCCTGCGGAGAAAGGTCGGGGCCGTTGCCGTGAAGAACAAGCAAGTGCTCGCGACGGGGTATAACGGCGCGCCTACCGGCATCACGCATTGCGACAGCGTCGGCTGTCTCCGGGAAAAACTCGGTGTGCCGTCCGGCCAGCGCCACGAACTTTGCAGGGCGCTTCATGCCGAACAGAACGCTTTTCTGCAGGCCGCGCGCCACGGTGTGAGCCTTGACGGAGCTACCCTGTATATCACGACGCGTCCGTGCAGCATATGCGCCAAGATGATCATCAATTCAGGTATAAAAATAGTTGTCACTTCGTGAGAGTATCCCGATGAATTTGCTCTCAGGTTCCTGCACGAGGCCGGCATAAAAATTGAAACGGTGAGAATATGAAATGTCCGTTTTGCGGTAGCGTGGACGATAAGGTCATAGATTCGCGCATGAGCGGCGAAGGCCTTAATATAAGAAGGCGCCGGGAATGTCTTAAATGCGAAAAGCGCTTCACAACTTACGAATATGTGGAGAGAGCGCCTTTGATGGTGGTCAAACGCGACGGTACTCGCAAGAGATTTGACAGAGAAAAGATCAAAGAAGGCGTTATAAAGGCCTGCGAAAAACGCCCCGTTAGCATGGACAGGATCGAGGAAGTGATTGAAACGATCGAGAGAGAGGTCCAGAAAAAAGCCGAGAGCGAAGTTAAATCAACGGTGATAGGGAACATGGTCATGAAAGAATTATATGAACTTGACGAAGTGGCCTATGTGAGATTTGCCTCGGTCTATCGCAGGTTCAAGGACGTGTCGTATTTCATGAAAGAACTCAAGAAATTTCGTGAGTGACCCCGCGCGTTTAGATACCCTCCAGAGATCTTTTTAAAATTATCCGCTGTTTGTTCTCTCTGAACCATGCCTCCAGAGCCTGCATCTGTTTTCTAATTAGGAGAGCTTCACGCAGTTTTGCTTTTTCTTCTTCAAAGGCGGCTTCGGAAGCCGGTACGATTCGGTCTATACGCGCAAGAACCGTTCCGTTTTCAAGCGATATGGGCGGGACAATATCGCCGGGCGCTAATTTTCGCGCGGCAGCGACCATTTTTTTAGCCGACCCCACATTTTCAACATATCCCTCTGAGGATATCGGCCCGGTTTGCTGGACTTTAAGACCGAATTTCTGCGCTGTCTCTTCCAGAGTGTCGGAGCCCATTTTTGTTTTCGCATATGATATTCTTGCTTCTTCGTTTGCGCGGGCTAAGGCCTCTTCTCCGGATAGATCTTTTATCGCCGCTTCGCGCGCCTCTTGAAAACTCAACTTTCGCGGCGGCGTATCCTTAATTTTCCGCAGGATGTAGGCTGTTCCCTTTTCCCGCGGCGGGAATATCAGGGAGCTTGTCTCGCCCTTTTTCAGAGAAAAAGCCGCCTCCGGAAATTCTTTAAAAAACACTATACCCGGGATCGTATCTTCCCGCGAAAAAGGGGAAGTTTTTCCGTAACGCAGTCCGAACTTTTCCGCAGTTTCGGAAAAACCCGACGAAGAGGTCTCAAGTTGCGCGTAAATTTTCTCGGCGGTTTCAAGAACGGAATTTTTACCGTCGTTATCCGCGTAAGGCAACGCGATATATTCCACCTCTGTTTTGGGCATCTCGGTATAACGGATAATGTTTGTTTCGTAAAACTTTTTTATTTCTTCGTCAGAAGGCTGCTTTTCCGGCATGAAGACGCTTTTATTCAGCAGCACGTATGAGAGCTCTACTTGATCATGGAGCGAGCCGTAATATTCCAGTAATTCTTTTTCGGAGACATCCGTGTTTTTAAGTATTTCCTGCCGAAGGATCCTTACCCGTAGATTTTCTCTGACAAGTTCTTCAAACTGGCGCGGTGTCATGGAAAGGGTGTTACGCAAGATGGATTCATATGCTTCCCTCTGAAAGATGCCATTCCTCTGAAAGAGCGGATGACGCGCTATAAAACTCAGAACATCAGCGTTGGCGACGCGGATTTTTTTATCGCGAGCCGCTTCAAGAAGAAGAAGTCTTTCCCAGGCCATGAGATTGAGCATGGAACGATTATTCAAGATCTGGTTCAGCGCGGCGTAATCGCCGTAATACGAAAAAAGCACCTGCGCCTTTATCCCGCGCCGGCTTTTCGCGAAATCATCGAGATATATTTTACGCCTGCCGATCTCGCCTATCAGGTCAGGTCTTGACGTCACACTACCCATGCCCCAGAGGACGAACGCCGGGAGAATAAGGATCAAAACAGCCAATAGTATCCGCCGGGAAAACTTCCGACTTCTAAGAATATTCAGTACCATAGTGAGCTCCTTTATTACTACGTATTATATGGCATTTTGTTCCAGAGGCAAGAAGTTTTCTCCGAAGAGCGAGCGTAGGGGCCCGACGAAGTGAACAGTGATCAGTGAGTAGTGATCAGTAGGGGCGGGGTTCCCCCGCCCTATGAAGCTCGGGCAGGCAGGGCAAGCAGGACGACGGGTTGGTGGAGAAATAGAATTCGTAGGGGCGAATAATGATTCGCCCTTGATAATTTAGTGATGTTTTCGCAGAGGCAAATCAACGAAATATGTCAAAAAGGGGTGAATTTCGTGCTCAGGGGTGTCCCCAAATGACATGTCCCCCGAGCTTGCGGTTAAGAAACAAAAAGCAAGGAAAAGCCCTTGCGGTTAACGAAGAAAAAAGTTAAAATAGCATGAAATGGGCGCGTTATCTCTGGGTTTTGGGAAGAGGATATCACTATGAAGATGATACATCGGTATTATATCCGTATAGTA
>JBDRNI010000021.1:0-2737 GCA_043811335.1 Candidatus Omnitrophota bacterium
GGATGACCACAAAGCTTGGATAACTGATTCTCAGTTACCCACACTCCCCACAATACTACGACTACTAAGTTCTATTTTAGGGCATAAAAAACAACATTCTATAACCATTATGCCCGCAATGACGGTGTTGGAAAAGGAGAAAAATGTCAAAAGAAAGCGAAAATAAAGACAAACCGGGGCACGGAAAGCGTATACTTTTGCGTACCTTCGGATGTCAGATGAATACGCGCGACTCTGAGATCATCGCGGGGATATTGAAGGATGCGCGGCATAAGATCGTGGACGATGAGAAGGATGCCGATGTTATCCTTTTTAACACGTGTAGCGTGCGTCAGCATGCCGAAGACAGGGTTATCAGCGTGGTCGGGCGGCTTGCCGCGCGCAAGCGGAAAAACCCGGATCTCGTGCTCGGCATAGTGGGGTGCATGGCCGAGAGGCATGGGGAGCGTCTTCTCAAGAAGTACCCCTATTTGGATATCGTTGTGGGGCCGAATAATATTTATGATCTTCCGGAGTTGATAAAGAAGATCAGGCCGCCGGAAAAGGCGCTCGCCGTCGGTAATGTCCGGAGGCCCGGGGAAAAAATGAAGAACAGGTTGCACACCGGTAAATTTTCGGCGTTCGTGAATATCATGTTCGGGTGTGATAATTATTGTTCGTATTGTATCGTGCCGTACGTTCGCGGCCGCGAAGTTTCTCGGCCGAAAAAAGACATAATTGACGAGATAAAATTACTTGCGGATAAAGGGGTCAAGGAGATAACCCTGCTCGGGCAGAACGTCAATTCTTACGGGAAAGGCCTTACGAACAGGATAACTTTTCCGGCTCTTCTTGAAATGACCAACGGTATAAAGGGGATTGAACGCATACGTTTCATGACAAGCCATGCTAAAGACGCGGAAAAAGGTCTTTTCAGGGCGATGCGTGATCTTGATAAAGTATGTGAACATCTGCATCTGCCTCTCCAGTCGGCCTCGGACAGAATACTTGATCTGATGAACAGAAAGTATACGTATGATGATTACCGCCGAAAAATAGAGCTTCTGAGGGAAATGGTTCCGGGGATAGGAGTGACTACGGATCTGGTCGTGGGGTTTCCATCGGAAAAAGAAAGGGATTTTGAGGCCACGCAGAAGGCCGTGGAAGAGATCGGATATAACGCGGCGTTTATCTTTAAGTATTCTCCGCGGCCGCCGGCAGTATCGGCCTCGCTCGTGGATGATGTTCCCGAAGAGGTGAAGAAAGAAAGGAATAACGCGCTTCTCGCCGCGCAGAAGGAAATATCCCACGCGAAAAACAAAACTTTTATCGGGACCGAACAGGAAATTCTTGTTGAGGGTTTGAGCAGTAAGTCAGACACACAGCTCACGGGTAGAACCCGCGGCAATACATACTGTGTTTTTACCGGCGATAAGAAGCTTATCGGTCGTCTCGTCCGCGTGCGTGTCGTGGGAGCTACCACATTCACGCTCCGGGGTGAAATTCTTGGGGACACGGATGAATAAGGTCATTTTTATTCTCGGACCGACTTCGTCCGGCAAGAGTGCGGTTGCTGTGTGTTTGGCGAAAAAACTGGATGGCGAGGTTATATCCTGCGATTCAATGCAAATTTACGAAGGCATGAAGATCCTTAGCCATCATCCCGGCGCGGATCTTCTTGCGGAAGTTCCTCATCATCTTCTCGGGACGGTTTCTCCTTCCGTAGAGTATAGTGCCGCACAATATGTGAAAAATGCCGAAAAGGCTATTGAAGAGGTAGTGTCGCGGGGTAAAACTCCTATTATAACCGGCGGAACCGGGCTTTATGCGAAATCTCTTATTGATGGAATATTTGACGCCGCCCCCAGAGACGAACCTTTCCGGGATAAACTTGAAGCGATCGCAAGAAAAGATGGGAAACAGCATCTTCATCGGCGATTGAAGGAGGTTGATCCCGCCTCCGCGGCAAAATTGCATCCAAATGATCTTTATCGAGTAATACGCGCGCTTGAGGTTTATGAGACGACCGGGAGATCTATTAATGAAAAAAAAGCGGAATCGGAAGGCATATCCCGAAAATACGATTGCAGAATGTTTGCTCTGAAAATCCCGAGAGAGATGTTATATGCGCGTATAAATGCCGCCGTTGAAGAAATGTTCAAAACCGGGATTGTTGAGGAAGTTAAGCAGCTGCTAAAACAGCAGATCGGCATGACCGCCGGAAAAGCGCTCGGGATAAAAGAGGTATCCGCGTTTTTGGAGGGCAAGACAAATGAGGCCGCGGCGAAAGAAGAACTCAAGAGAAACACGCGCCGGTATGCCAAGCGTCAGATGACGTGGCTGAGAGCGGATGAACGTGTTGTATGGATCGATGCGGCCGGTTTCGAAAAAAAGATAGCATGCGATATAGCTAAAGAATTGGGATAAAATCATGGCCGGATCAAAACTAAAAGAGACCAAAGAGAAACGGGAAAAGGCCGTTCTGGTCACGGTTATTGAAACGGGAAAAGAAGAGTTCCGAAATCTTGGAGACAGGGAAGAAGAACTTCGCGGCTTGGCCCGCGCATGCGGTGTGAATGTTGTCGCCGGTTGCACTTGCCGCAGAAAAGCACTTACGGCAAACCTGTTCATCGGTAGGGGTAAAGTTGAGGAAATAGCCGGTCTTGCCGACGAGACGGACGCGGACGTGGTTATATTCAATAATGACCTTTCTCCTTCACAGCAGAAGAATCTTGAAGAGATGATCAAGGTCAAGACG
>JBDRNI010000022.1:0-4510 GCA_043811335.1 Candidatus Omnitrophota bacterium
AATGAGGCGGCAGTTAATAACTTGACTTCAAGATTCAACTCTCTTATTGAGACTGTAATAATCAGAGCAGCCGCGCTTGCCAAAGAAAACAAACGCAATACCATCCTTGCCGAAGATATGAAGGAGGCCTTAGAGAAAACCGTGGGAAAGAAACACCTTAATTGGCAAGAGCTCTTAGATGAAACCCTTCTACAAACTCCCATTGACTTAGGAAATCTCTCCAAAGGTATTACCAAGTATATCGAAGAACACGAGAAGAAATGAACTCAAAAGAGCTTGCCCATATTCTCTCAAAAGAATATCATCTCTCTCAATATCTCTCCAACCAAATCCTAAAAACCATCCTTAAAACTATCGTCAGCGAATTAAAAAAAGGTAATCTCGTTCGCCTCAGAAACTTCGGTACCTTCAGGGCCCGCAAAAGTCACGGTAAACTTCGCGCCAAGTTTGACGATTCTAAGAATTTCTTTAAAGATTAAATAAGCGGGTCTCGCCTGCAAACGTGGTTGGCTGTTTTGGGCGTGTTAGGTGGTGCTGGCAACGGCAGTATGCTTCGCCCTCGCCTGGTGGGCAGGCTCGGGCTCGCAAGCCCGCTGGGGCGGGCTTCCAGATGAAGTAGCCCTGCTTCTAAAAACAGTGCCCAAGTCAACCCTGGTTAACTCATCAGCGCTTGAGAACGCCACCATCCCCCCCGGATGGGTCATGCAGTATACTGCGCGACTTTTTTACGGGGACGGATCAAGCGCAGTTTCAGGACGACTACGATTCTGGCGGTGCGCTCATACAGACCACCGAATATGACTCGGCGGGTAACATAGTTGAGATAACAACCCCGGATGAGCCGATTATTATAACCGAACACGGTCAGACGCCGTTCATGGCGGCCGGTCTTTTCGGCATTACAGCGGCAAAGTTTCCGGGAGCCGCGAAACTTTCCGGTTTTGGCAAAACGCTCATACAGCAGATGATGCTCCTTTTGACGGCGGTCGCAACTTTTGCGCGAAATGTTTTCAGGAAACGTCACGCTTCCGATAGCGAGAGCCGTGTGCAGGAATTATCTGCCGCCTATAGCGATATAGAGACGGATAAAAAAGAAACAGCCGAACCCGAAGCCCGTGAACCGGAGGAACTTGTGTCCATTTTCAGAAAAATGGAAGGCATATTGACCGAAGCGCAACGCGCGGCGTTCAGCGCGCAGTATGTGGATGTTCTTAACCGTTTTTCCGGGATGGATCAGATCAACGAGTATCACGGTTTTAGCCACACGGTGCATGATATCAGTATAGTCGCGCAGGGCGTCTCAAGGATGAGAGAGCAAGGCCGGCCCGTTGACCTCAAAGACGCTTTTAAAACACTCCTCGCCGCACTCTACCACGATGTCGCTTACAGCGGAAAAGACGTCTTTACGCATGACCATGTTGAGAAATCCGTAGATCAGGCCGGAGCAATACTGGAAAACCTCTCAGAAAGCCAGCCCGTTTTAGGTCTGACCCTCGGAGAGATAGACGATATTCTTGTCATGATCGCTTCCACGAGTATAACGCCCCTTCCCTTTGAAAGCCAGAAGCGCGTGAAGGAACTCAGAGAAAAAGGCATACCGGAAAGCAATCCTTCGCTTATCCGAATGAGGAATATACTTCTGGCCGCGGACCTTGTAGGCGCGGCGACAACACCCGAATATTTATCGGAACTCGCTCCGCTTTACCGGGAATTCGCCGCAAGTGTTAAGTCCGACATGTTTGGCTCGGCCCTTCAGCTCATGGCGGGAACAAACGGATTCCAGAATTTTTTCGCGAAAGGCATGGTGCTCAAAAACCTCATGCAGGATGGCGAGGAAGTGGACGATTTCCTGAAGGATATTTTTACCGCGGAACAGCAGGTTCAGTTTAACAAGCACATGAAGACAGCGGAGATCATCAGGGAGATCTATGACGGTCTCAAGGAAGGAAAAACGGTTGATGAAACGGAAGCTGATAATCCGATAGCGCGGCTGAAGAAACGCAAAACTCTTTTCGTGGGGCCGAACATGTCGGTGAAAGAAAAACGGGACGATTTTAACAACACAGTGTTCATGTTGAGAATGATGAACAGGATGGTTAAAGGCGAACACTTAACAAGATACATGGCCCAGCGCCTCCGTGATCTGAGAAAAGACCCGGCGTTTGAATGTGATGCTTCAATAGTT
This sequence comes from Candidatus Omnitrophota bacterium, assembly GCA_043811335.1. Lineage (GTDB taxonomy): Bacteria > Omnitrophota > Gorgyraeia > Tantalellales > Tantalellaceae > CAZGOZ01. Next base: position 2,186 of record JBDRNI010000022.1, read on the forward strand.
CTTCTCCATGTCCTGACACAGGACGCCGAGAACCTTACCGACAGACAGATAAAAATACGACTGCCGAAGATAAGAGCGCTTCTCGCCCGTATCGGGGAACTCCGCGCCCGGAAGAAAACCAACGGTGAGATCACTTACGGTTTTGACCGGTTTTACGATCCGGCTGTACTGATATCAACTCTTCCTGAGGAACACCAAGTTTCGGCACGTTCATATCTTATAGAGTCAGTAGACGAAGTAGACCAGGCGGAAGTCCAAGCGGGGAGACCCGCGGACGATGCGGTCGCGGAAACCGAAGAGGAAAGACCCGCGGACGATGCGGTTGAGGAAGCCGCGGCGAAATTCAAAGTGATCAATGAGTCCGTGTCAGACCTGATGCTGCAAGAGGAAGAGATAACCGCCCGGATGGAAAAAATAGAGGAAGAATATTCTACCCATCTGCAGAAAGCAATTGACAGGATAGCGCGTGAGGTCACGAAAGAAAACGCCTTGAAAGGGATTTTAGAAGCGACAGATGAGGAAGCCGACGGTGCGCTCAGCGAGCAGGATGAACGTATTATCAACGCATTCGGTGTTGCTCCGGAAACGTATGTTGAGATGAGAAAGTTCTATGACAGGGACGAAATTGAAGCCAGGTTACGCATTCTTAAAAGTTGCGCGCATGATGAGATAACGCTCAAAACCGTGGCGAATGCCGAACTTATAAAAGCCGGACAAGAGGCGCGAAAGATCCAGGACATCATCAAGATGTCAGCCGAGGTTGAAGCCGTAAAAAGAACACTGGCGGAGCTGAAAAGAAAGAACGCGGAGGAGATGGCAAAACGCCTGTCTTCCGAAGACAGGTTCTATTTTGCCGTGGTTCGCGAATATGACGGATGGCTGGCCGCGGAACGGAAAACGGACTCTGAGCCCGCGCTTGAGGAAAAGGTGACACGTCTTTTCAAGTCAATAGCGGGCGCTCTGGCAAACGCGGCTGATATTGAATACGGTCTTGGCGGTGTTGAGGCCCTGACCGGCAGACGGATAGAGGTGTTAAAGGATTTTGCGCTTCGCGCAATACTTGCCGCTGAAAAAGAAACCGCGAGATCGGAACAGTTTATTGAGGCAGCGAAGGAACAAATTGATGAGGAGTTAGAGCGCTTTTTTGTCCCGGGTAAAGGGGAGCGCGAAAGCAAGGCCGCCGCCGAAGTCAAAACGCGCATGAAGGCGTATCTGGGCGGCGAGAAAACGCCTTTTGTCAGGGACTTTATCATATTGACGCTTTTTGAAGAAAACGCGCAGGAAGGGCATACCGCCTTTTCCTTGGTCAGGGAAGAGGTCACGGATATTTCCGAAAAGATGGGAGAGGTTCTCGTGAATCTCACGTTCCTTGAATTTCAGACGGAGTATCTGGAATATAAACGCATATCCGATATTTCCCGAGCTTCAAAGCGGAATGTACGGAGGATCATTCAGGAAGCCGGTATTGAACGGTCAAAAATGGAAGCGCAATATACCGCGCTTCGTAAAAGATTGATAAAAACGCTTGTTGCGAGCGGTGCGTTCCCGGAACAAAAAACAGCCGAGGCAGCGGTAGCGAAAACTGACGCGCATGCAGGCGGCATGCGGAATAAATGGTTAATGGTCGCGTTGATGGGTGTGTTAATGGCCGTCGTGATTCCAGGCGTGTCGGCTGATGGTTTGGACTCGGTGATTGGCGATGGAACAGGCGGGGTTTTCCGTCAGGATGGGGAACCAGAGGATCAGGCGGAGCAGGATGCTGTCTTGCCTGAAGAAAGCATTGTGATCCAAGTGGAAGATAGGGAGGCAGGACAGGACGCAGTGAGGTCTCAGTCAACACCTATACATAATCTATGGGATGGTTATCTCAGGGCGCATGTCCCTGAACTGCAGGACGAAGGCGCTGACCCCGGGTATATAGCCGAAGATCCCTTAATGTGCCTCACATGGAGGAAAACAACCGTGCCTGTTTTGTTGGAACTGACCGTAACAAAGATGCTTGATGCTGTAACAGAAGATGGTTCACCAAGATATATTTTTCTTGGCAGCCGTAATAGAGAAATACAATGGCAGAGTTCTGAAGGCCTTATCGGGATGATCCGCAACGGTGACGTGAAAGAGGTCAAGGATACTCGGGAGAATCGTACGTATAGTGTCGAACGGCCGAAATTTGTCTGGATGGATAAGAGTGACGACAGAAGCATGTTGAATGAGATTTCCGATGACGGTGACCTGATCCCTGTTGCTGTTTGGCAGTTTTATAACAAGACGGACTACCTTTCTAACCGCGCTCTGGGGTCCAGGGAGAACGGCTACGACGGGTGG
>JBDRNI010000023.1:0-6356 GCA_043811335.1 Candidatus Omnitrophota bacterium
GGTGATATTTAATGCCGGTGTTTACCCGTGTTCCACCGCTCTCTATAAAAGGCCTGATATAATCATGGTCCAGATCAAAACCTATATCCCGATAAAATTCCCTGTAGTCGGGATTGCCCGGATACCCTTCCTCTGCGCTCCACACGGCCTTTGAGCTTTTCCGGTCTCTCCCGAAAACGGATACGCCGGACTCACACGTGTACGGGCTATAAACCCCATACCGTGGCCGCGGCGAACCAAAGAAAATACCGTGTGTCTCCACGAAAAAATACTTTATCCCAAATTCCTTCAGTATCCCGTCATGCCCCGGACAAAAACCGCATTCGGGAAGCCACATGCCTTTCGGACCGGCTCCGAATACACTTTTGTACGTATCCACCGCGATCTTGATCTGCGCCCTGACCGCCGGCTTGCAAAGATCCATGAACGGCAGATAACCATGGGTCGCGCAACACGTGATAATCTCAACTTTTCCGAGATCCTGAAATTTCTTGAACGCGCTTACAAGATCATTGCGGTATTTTTCCGTGAACACATGCCTCACCCGGCAGAACTTTTCAAGATACATCCGCGCAAGTTCATTAAGCCGTTTATCCGAGCGTGTTCTTTCAATTTCCAATTTTGCGAGTGTTATAAGTTTTTCCAGATGGGCAAGATATCTGGACAGGAGAAGCTCGTCCCGCAGCATCTTCATGAGCGTGGGGCTCAAGGATACTGTCAGGCGGAAATCAACGCCGTTTCTTACAAGGCCGTCAAATACGTCTATGAGAGGAACATAGGACTCTGTTATAGCCTCAAACAGCCACCTTTCCTCCAGAAAGGTTTCATGTTCCGGATGCCTTATAAACGGCAAATGTGCGTGTAATACTAGAGCTAAATAACCTTTCACCATGTTTAAGCGTTATACGCGTTCTAACCCGGTTAATAGGAGCTCTGTCCGTCTTCACAACCGCCCGCGACGGCAAGCATTTTATCGTAAAGATTTTTGGAACACGGCCATTTTTTATTGCTCTTTTTTGACATGCCGTCAACCGGCGTCTTCTCGACATCCGACTGCGCCAGCGACATGAATTCCCCTGTCTTGCAGACTACCCCGACTGAGGCCATCCACGCCTTCCCTGATTCATCAACATCCACATACCAGTTATCTACAGAGTCTTCCAGATCAAAATCAAAGACCAGCTTCGGATCCTGCACGGGGTTGACCTCGGTTATTTCATATATTCTTAGAATTTTTTTTGAAACTGAGCGGCCGGTATTTTTTATTTTTTCTACCATGCTGTCCTCAGTGCTTTTCGTTATATCCCAGTACGCATACAGGGTGTGCGGGTCTTTTGTCATCAATGTTATCTTGTTATCGCCGTATTCCTGAGGAAAATCGAATTGTCTGTGCGGCTTAAATCTTTCCTTACCGGAAGAATACAACAATGTTTCCTGAATGGTCTCTTGCGAAAAAACATTGTCTTTCTTTAAACCGGAATTCTCCATTTCACTCCTCCTGTCATTATCTTTCTGATTATAAAAATGCGATATGATTATATCACATTTTTCGACAAATATTGACTCTAATATGAATAATTTTTCGGCAGGGGCCTGCCATGTTACGCGATCAGTTTAATCCCGATCTTGATCTGTTTTGCCGCGCCCGGCGCCAGATTTAATCTTACCAGCGGTAACAGCACAGAACTCTGGTAATTAAGCTCATACGCTCTTTCGGACTGAGAAACCGTCTTCACCGGAAACTGCCACAGACCGTATTTTTCCCCGAATACCATCTCAAAAGAAAGTTGTCCACGCGTATCCCGTATCTTTAACGTCTCCACCGCGTCATGCCGGGCCGTATCTGCTACGTGATTTTCTTCGCCGGTATCGGTAAAAACGGAATACCTTTCGCTGTCAGCCTCAGGCATTGTCACATTGAATTCCGGCGCGAACACCATCTTCACTGCTTTATCTCCGCTATTGACAAGATTATACCTTACGTCGAAAGCGGCCCCTCTCTTATGCATGGTTATTCTCTTCGCAAGACGAATCATCGAACGACCAACGGCCGCTTCCCTCTCCATGATCAGAATGATTTTCCCGATAGATCTTTTTACTTTGAAAGCATAAGCCCCGTTGACAAAATCACCCGCCTCTTCATAGTCGCAGCGGGAAAACGCCGCGAGAGGCGTACCCGGCTTGAAAAAATGATCCACGAGCCCGTACCGCCCATAATTGTCATAACTCAGGTTACGTATCAGATCCGCGCCGGGTTTTCCGGTAACATCATGTATGTTCCGGGGGGCTTTGCCTTCCGTGTCCTGCTTTTTCAAGGATTTCAGGTCCATAATTTTTTGATGATATGATTCTATCCTGCGCGCGAGAGAATTCGTGAAGTTGTGTTGAATCGTTTTTGAATCAAGTTCTTTCAAGGTTCCGCCTTCAGCCGGAGCGAAACACAACGATATCTCTCTGTTTTCCAGAAGCACCTCATCAAACCCGTCGGCATTTATGTCCAGAACATCCGCTTTGCAAAAATGCCGTCTGCCGTAACAGATCTTATCTATTCCGGCTTCACTCCTGATCAAGTGATGATAAATAGCGCTTCTCAAGTGAAACAGATATAACCCGCCGAATACGCCATGCCAATATGCGCAGTTGCATTGAGCGCGAAAAAGATCCTTTTCGGCTTCGACAAAAAGGGGCGAGGTCTTCCTTTTCGCGCGAAGCATGTCCAGTTTCCCGCTTACATGGATCATCTTCTTGTTCATGTGGTTGGATTCGGGATATTTAATAAAGAAATCTCTCCACATCGCGCCTTTTATGAACGCGCCGTATTCTTCGTATTCCCCCGAAGCGCGGAGTTCTTTTATCATTTCTTTGAATTGTTCCTGCCTGGAGGCCGGAAGCGCCCACTCAAGCATCTCTTCGTATGAAGCCGGCGGAAAATAGACGCGTCCCCGGGGAGGTTCTCGTCTCATATATTCGGAAAATTTCACCGTGCTGAGCCATCCTTTGTTCCTTATAAGTTCGTCAAAGAATTTCTCAAGCCATTTTTTCTTAAAGACCCATTCATGCATCCCTTCCCATTCGCCGAATTTTTCACCGTCATCGCCATAAACAAAGAGCGGCATCGGGCCGGGTTTCTCGCGCGCCGCATTGCGCATGTAATTCACGCTTACAGACGGAGCCTTGTAAGGAATGGAATACCTCATGAACCTGTCGGAAGAAAAAACCGCGACGGTCTTGGCATTATCCTCCGTCACGTAGTATCCGTGTATTTCACGTTTCGGTATTCCCGCATAAAAAAAATGTGTATCATCAAGCACTATATACTTGATCCCGGCGTCATGCAGAACTCCCGCAAGATCCGGCTCCCATACCCGTTCCGCGATCCATGCGCCTTTTGGATCATAAGAAAACCGATCACGGATATATCCGTTCAGCATTTTTATCTGCCGAAGACGGTCCGCCGGCGGTATCGACGGAAGTATCGGTTCGTAAAACCCGCCGCTCATGAGTTCGGTCTGTCCGGTTCTCGACAAAACACGTATCAGGTCAATGATCTCGTGTTTTTTCTTCTCGGCCCATTCCAGGAGACATCCCGAAAAATGAAGGTTCGTTTTTATTTCCGGGTATTTTTGCAGGGTTTTGAGTAGCGGAACGTAACATCTTTCGCATGCCCGTTCAATGATATGATCAAAATTTCCCACCGGTTGATGAAAATGCAGAACTATCGCAAAGTTGGTTTTCATGTCCATCCTTTTTTGCAACGGTGGCCGACAATTAGTGAACAGTGATCTGTAATCTGTGATCTGTAATTTATCCGTCATCCTGCCTGTCCCGAGCGAAGCCGAGGGGAGGCAAAGCCGAAGGATCTAGCTTCTTCGGCTTCGCCTCAGAATGACAGAGGTAACGTTCTTCGTCCGTCGTTTCTGCCTGCTCACTATTCACAGATCACTGTTCACTAATAATCTCTCTATACAGCCGCAGATACTTCCCCGCTGACCGGCCCCATGAAAAATCGCATTTCATGGCGTTTCTCATGAGACGGGCCCATGATCTCTTATCCTCATACAGAAGAATGGCCCTTTTTATGGCCCGATAAAGCGCCTCGGAAGTTGCGGGTTTAAATTTAAACCCGTTACCCTTTTTTCGGTCCTTGTTGAAATCCACGATAACATCGTCAAGGCCGCCCGTGGCTCTCACAACGGGTATCGTGCCGTATTTTATGCTGTACATCTGGTTCAGGCCGCATGGTTCATATCGGGAAGGCATGACCAGCATATCGCATCCGGCTTCTATCTTGTGAGCGAGAGGTTCGCTGAAACCGTTGTATACATACACTTTTCCGGGATATTTCCGGGCAATAGCGTCAAAAAGTCGGTTATAGTGTCTGGCGCCGACACCGAGAACCACTACTCCCGCGCCGAGCGCGATAACCCTGTCTATGCTCCCCGCAAAAAGATCCACGCCTTTCTGTTCGTCAAACCGGGCGATCAGGCCGATGAGCGGTTTTTCCGGTGAGGTACAGAGAGACGCGCGCCGGAGAAGATCTTTCTTACACTCAAGTTTTTTCTTGGTTCTTCCGGCGGTAAAACGCGCTTTTATGTAAGGATCTTTTTCCGGGCTCCACACGGAATAATCCACTCCGTTAAGTATGCCATGAAGCTGTTCCTTGCGTTTTTGCAGGATTTTTTCAAGCCCCGCGCCATATCCGGCTGTTGTTATCTCTTTCGCGTAACGCGGGCTGACGGTGCTTATTTTGTCTGAATATAATATGCCTGATTTCATGAAATTCAGTTTCCCGTAAAATTCCAGCGCGTCTATGTCAAAAAACTTCTTCGACATACCTATCCTGCGCATGATCCTGCTGCTGAAAACACCCTGATACGCCATGTTATGTATGGTAAAAAGCGTTTTTGTCCGGCGGAAAAAATCTTCTCCCACAAGCGCATGTTTCATGTAGAACGGAACAAGCGCAGACTGCCAATCGTTACAATGCATGATATCCGGTTGAAAACGAACCGCCTGCGCCGCCGCCAGGACCGCTCTTGAAAAAAAAGCGAACCTTAACCCATTATCCGGATAATCGCCCGAGGGTGTGCCGTACAGCCCTTCCCTCCCGAAATATGCCCCGTTTTTGACGAAATAAACGGGCACGCCGCTCGAGGTTCGGCCGGTATACAAGCCGAACGCGGGACTGTCTTTCACTATCGGGTCTTTCATTCGGCCGATCTTTTTTTTAAGGCCGAACTTCCCGTCCGCAACGCATTTATAAAGCGGCATTATGATCCTCACATCACAACCGCGAGATTTAAGCGCTGCTGCCAGGCTGGCGGTAACGTCCGCAAGCCCTCCTGTTTTCGCGAACGGAATACACTCGGACGATACCAGAAGGATCCTGAACGGGCGCGCCATTTCTCCGCGCACGGACGATCTCCCCGCCGCGGAACGAACGGCCTGACGGCCGGACACCGGACGCATCAAATATGCGGGAGGGTTTTTACCGATACTGGTATAGATATTGGCCAGATGCCGACGGAAAAGTTTATCAAAAACCAGATCCAATTTACTGCCGAAATCGTCATACCACCAGAACCAGTCGCTCCCTTCGGCGATATACAACGCCTCCATGGCCCCGGCCTTTCCGGAGCCGGAGGCCATGAGATCGTCTCTCGCTTTTTCAAGATATTTCCACGCCGTGTTTTTCTGCGGCGAACCGCGCCATTTATCAAATCCGCGGTTGATCCATGAACCGCTAAAAAGCCCGTTGATCTTCTTCTTCCGGCCGCAGGAAGAGAGATATCCCCCTATCGTGACAAGCTCTGTTCTCTTGTCCGAGATTATTTTCCGGTAAACCTCAGAAAGAAATCTCCTGCCGCCGTCCGCGTAATAAGGCCACGGATTCTCTCCGTCCAATATGACCGCAACTATATTTTTTCCAACGGCGCTTACAGTTTTGCTGATATTTTTTATGCTATCCATGAATTCATGGGCGGCCTCTTCGGCGGGCATATGAGAATATTTAAAACTTACCGCGTTGGAAATATCCGCGTCTCTAAAAACCATGTCAATTTTCTCCCCGCCCGTTGATGCCGTAAAAGCGCTGTAAATAAGATCCTTCCGGCAGGAGGACTCCTTACCGAAAGACTCCAGTAAAATCCCCTCATCCGAAGCGGCCCATTTTATTCCCGCGCGGGAGAGGAGCGGTATGATCTCCCGGCTGACCGCCCCTTCCGGCGGCCAGATGCCTACGGGGCCGGAACCGAACACTTTTTTATAAAGAGAAAGCGCTCTGGTAAGATGGACCTTCGCGTCTTTTCTGAAAACGGACGGCCCATCGGAGGAGTTGCGGCATAACAGGGGCACTA
>JBDRNI010000024.1:0-2401 GCA_043811335.1 Candidatus Omnitrophota bacterium
TCCGAAGTAAAAAGACTCATGGACCCGTCTTTATCCGTGAAGTCCAGGATATCGGTGAGGCATCCCGCGGCATAATCCCGTAGAAAGGCAAAAGTTAAAATGCATCGTTTTAAATACAGGGGCTCCCAGCTTTATTGCGAAGACGTGAGCGTCGCTGAAATAGCGAAGAAGGCCGGGACGCCGGTTTATATTTACAGTAAAAACACGTTCATAGACCACTACAGGAAGCTCGAGCACGCGTTAAAAGACATGGCCCCGCTTATATGCTTTTCCGTAAAAAGCAATTCAAATCTTTCGGTGTTAAAGACGCTTGTTGACGCCGGAGCGGGTCTCGACATTGTTTCCGGAGGCGAACTTTACAGGGCCGGGCTTGTCAAGGCCGACCCTAAAAAAATAGTGTACGCCGGCGTCGGAAAGAAAAAAGACGAGATAGAGGCCGCAATAAAATACGGAGTATTCTTTTTCAACGTGGAGTCCCTCGAAGAGCTGGAGGCGATCAATCGTTCGGCCAGGGCGCTCTCGAGGACCGTGAACGTGGCAATAAGGCTGAACCCGGATGTATCGGTTTCAACGCACCGGTACATAACAACCGGCAAGGCCCAGACCAAGTTCGGCATTGATTTTAAAACCGCAAAGAGCATTTTTCTTTCCGCCTGGCGATACCGGAATGTCAGACTGAAGGGCGTGCACGTGCACATAGGCTCGCAGATATTGAGTGCGGCGCCTTTCAGGAGCGCTATACAGAAGGTATTGAAGTTTCTGGGGGAAAATGATATCTTCATGGAATACATTAATATCGGCGGAGGGCTCGGCATCGTGTATTCTTTTGAAATGCCCCAGACGGCGGCCCGTTTTGCCGCCAAGATAGCGCCGCTGATCAGAAAGTCAGGATTGAAGCTCATAGTGGAGCCGGGTAGGTTTATCTCCGGCCAAAGCGGGATAATGGTCACGAAGGTGCTCTACAGAAAAAAGACAGGAAAAAAGAGATTCGTCATCGTGGACGGCGGCATGAACGACCTTATAAGGCCGAGTCTTTACGAGGCGTATCATTCCATCATACCCGTAGTCAAGACGAGGGCGAGAAACAGGGATAATTACGATATAGTCGGCCCTATATGCGAAACCGGCGATTTTCTGGCCAAGAAGAGAAATCTCGCGCCGTTAAAGCAGGGCGATCTTCTGGCTGTCATGGGAGCGGGCGCTTACGGTTATACCATGTCCAGCAACTACAATTCCAGGTCCAGGGCGCCGGAAGTCATGGTTGACGGAAGCAGGTTTTTCGTAGCCAAGGAGAGGGAGACATACAAGGACCTCGTGCGCGGCGAATCGCCGAGGGCATGAGTTTTGAAGCGCGCATCTTAGACGGAAGGAATGTTACGGACATGAAAATAGATTTCACGAAAGCGGTGGCGAGCGGCAATGATTTTGTCATACTCGACAATAGATCCGATGTCCTCGGCCGCGGGATAAACGATTTCGGAGAATTCGCGAAATTCGTTTCTAAAAGAAAATATTCGGTGGGCGCGGACGGCCTCTTGCTTCTCGAAGATTCCGATTCGGCGGATTTTAAGATGAGGATCTTTAACCCGGACGGCTCAGAGGTTACGATGTGCGGCAACGGTTCGAGATGCAGCGCCTTGTACGCTTTTTCCGGGGCGTGGTGCGGGCCTTCGATGAAGATCGAGACCGGGGCAGGGATCCTGGAAGCCCATGTGGAGGGCGACTCGGTCAGAGTAAAAATGACGCCCCCCAAGAATATCAGCTTAAACCGCGCCATCGGCGTAGGGAAAACCATGATGACAGTTCACGCGGCGGATACGGGCGTTCCGCATGTCGTTCATTTCGTGGAGGACATAGAAGAGTATCCGGTGAAGGAAATGGGTGCCAGGATACGGTATCACAAATTATTTGAACCGGACGGGACTAACGCCGACTTCGTGGAACCGGTGGACAAGTCGGCGGTTTCGGTAAGAACATACGAAAGAGGCGTTGAAGACGAAACATTCGCGTGCGGCACCGGAGCCGTGGCGTCCGCCATCATCTCGCACCTTGTGAACGGCACGGAATCTCCGACGAACGTCATCACGAAAAACAGGGAAATACTGAAAATTTATTTTAAAAAAGACCATAACGCGTTCCGCGATGTTTATCTGGAAGGAAAAGCGCGCATTACTTTTCAGGGGGGTATAGATTATGTTTAAGGGATCCTTTGTAGCTATCACGACGCCGTTTACGGATTCCGGCAGGATAGACGAAAAAAATTTCGCGGAACTCGTGGAATTTCACATAAAGAACGGAACGGACGGCATCGTTCCCGCCGGCTGCACCGGTGAAGCGGCGACGCTTACGCACGAAGAGCAGAAGGCTCTTATAAAACTTACGTGCGAGATAGTTAATAAGA
>JBDRNI010000025.1:0-3828 GCA_043811335.1 Candidatus Omnitrophota bacterium
AAAACATCCGCCGAGATCAAACGCGTCCTGTCCATGGAGACGCCGTTACTCAGGGAAAGAGCCCTTGAAGAGCTCAGGTGGAAGTTTATTGAAGACAGAAGCGCGTCATGTTTTTTTGACCTGAAGTGGCTGATGTTTTATTCCCTGAAACTGCGGATACTGGAACGCCTGACGTCTTTTAATAAGGACAGGGGCGAAAAAATTTTTCACGACATGTGTGAGGTAAAGAATGAAAAAGCATTTGGGTAAAATAACAGGCGTCAACGGAAACATGGTGACCGTAGAATTCCCGGGCAACGTCATCCAAAACGAGGTTGCTTATGTGTTGAGCCGCGGACGACGGCTGAAATCAGAAGTCATAAAGATCAGCGCCAACAAGGCGTTCATGCAGGTCTTTGAATACCCCAAGGGCATAAAAGTCGGAGACGAGGTTGAGTTCTCCGGCAGAATGCTGTCTGTGCAGCTCGGTCCCGGCCTTCTGACACAGATCTATGACGGCTTGCAGAATTCCCTTCCGCGGCTGGCCGAAAAATTCGGGGAATTTCTTCCCGTTGGAGAAGAACTCAACGCTCTTTCATCAGAAAAAAAATGGGATTTCACTCCGGTGGCCAAAAAAGGCACCAAGGTAACCGCCGGCAGCGTTCTCGGCGAGGTACCCGAAGGTATTTTCCGGCACAAGATAATGGTGCCGTTCGATCTTCGCGGTGAATACAGGGTCAAAGAGATCACCCCCGCCGGAAAATACACGATAGATACGCGGATCGCCGCGCTGGAAAACGCCGAAGGCGGCATCACCGACGTGACAATGACGTTTGAATGGCCCGTGAAGGTGCCCATCACGGCATACAGGCGCAAGATACAGCCCGTTGATCCTCTCGTAACGAAGATAAGGGTCATTGACACGTTTTTTCCCGTCGCGAAAGGCGGCACATACTGCATTCCCGGGCCGTTCGGCGCGGGAAAGACCGTGCTTCAGCAGATAACCAGCCGGTACGCCGACGTAGACATCGTCATCATGGCGGCCTGCGGAGAACGCGCCGGCGAAGTCGTGGAAACGCTGAAAGAGTTCCCGCGTCTCATCGACCCGCGTACGGGCAAATCGCTGATGGAACGTACGATCATCATCTGCAACACGTCCGCAATGCCGGTAGCCGCGCGAGAATCCTCGGTGTATACCGCGGCCGCGCTGGGCGAATATTACAGGCAGATGGGGCTCAACGTTCTGCTTCTGGCCGATTCCACTTCACGGTGGGCGCAGGCCATGAGAGAGAACTCCGGCCGGTTAGAAGAGATCCCGGGCGAAGAAGCGTATCCGGCGTATCTGGAATCCCGCATAGCCAGTTTTTATGAGAGAGCCGGACTCGTGGAACTCAACGACTTATCAAGGGGTTCGCTCACCATCGGAGGAACGGTCAGTCCGGCGGGAGGCAACTTTGACGAGCCGGTAACGCAGGGAACGCTTAAGGTCGTCGGCGCGTTCCACGGCCTTGACAGGGAACGGGCCGAAGCCCGCAAATATCCGTCGGTAGATCCGCACGCAAGCTGGAGTAAGTATAAGAGCATAATCCCGGCCGACGAGGTGGCCGCCGCAAAAACCATGCTCACGAAAGGCGAGGGAGTCAACCAGATGATGAAGGTCGTAGGTGAAGAAGGAACCTCGCTGGACGACTTTACCGTTTATCTCAAGGGCCAGTTCCTGGACAGCGTATATCTTCAACAGAACGGGTTTGACCCAGTGGATGTCGCCACATCGGAAGAACGCCAGAAATACACTTTTAAAAAAGTGGTAGAGGTTCTGCGCCAGGAGTTTCATTTCAAAGACAAAACCGCCGCGCGGGAATTTTTTCATAATATCCGGCACAATTTTATTGACTGGAACTATAAAAAATGGCAATCCGCAGAATTCAAAGACCAGGAAAAAGCAATAAACACGCTACTCGCGTCTATCGTCACCGCGGAAGTAGCAAAGGAGGGGTAGGACAAAATTCTAAACACTAAATCCGAAACACTAAACAAACAACAATGACACAAATCCCAAAAACCAAAACGTTTTTACATGATCCTTACTTGAAGTATCTGGGTCTGGTATTTATAATATTGGGAAATTAGGATTTGTTTAGGGTTTAGAGATTCGGATTTAGGATTTCTCGGCTTTGATGTCTTGGTTAACCCCGGACACTCCTTGCCGGAAAGGAAATGCAATGCGAAAAATATGCACGAGGATACTCTCTATAAGCGGGAACGTCGTGACGGTCAAAACGTCGGGCATTGCTTACGAAGAACTCGCGCGGATAACGACATCCGGCGGCAGTTCGCTGGCGCAAGTTATACGTCTTGACGGTGAGACGGTATACCTGCAGGTGTTCGCGGGCGCGCGCGGGGTCTCCACCGGAGACGAAGTGCAGTTTCTCGGGCATCCGATGCGCGTGGGTTTTTCCGCGGACATGCTCGGCAGGATATTTAACGGCAGCGGCGAGCCCCGGGACGGCGGTCCCGGCATAACCGAAAACATGACGGAAGTCGCCGGTCCCGCGGCGAACCCGTCCCGGCGGGTCATTCCCAGAGAAATGGTCAGAACGAACATTCCGATGATAGACGTTTTCAATTCTCTGGTTGAATCCCAGAAACTCCCGATATTTTCGGTCTCGGGCGAGGAATACAACGAACTTCTTGCCAGGATCGCTCTTCAGGCCGAGGTAGACATCATCATCCTGGGCGGCATAGGCCTCAAGTATGACCAATACATGTATTTCAGGGACACGTTTGAAGCCGGCGGCGCGCTGAGCAAAAGCATTTTTTTCATTCATACCGCCGCCGATCCGACAGTGGAGGGTTTAATGGTGCCCGATCTTTCTCTGGCGGTAGCCGAAAAATTCGCACTTGAAGGAAAAAAAGTCCTCGTGCTTCTTTCGGACATGACAAATTTCGCCGATGCCCTGAAAGAGATCGCGATAACGATGGAACAGGTTCCGTCCAACAGGGGATACCCGGGCGATCTTTACACCCAGCTCGCGTCAAGATACGAAAAAGCGGTTGATTTTGAGCATGCCGGTTCCATCACGATCCTGGCGGTGACAACGATGCCCGGCGATGACATCACGCATCCGGTCCCGGATAACACGGGATACATTACCGAGGGGCAGTTTTATCTCAGGCACGGCAGAATTGAGCCGTTCGGGTCACTGAGCCGGCTGAAACAGCAGGTTAACAAGGACACCCGCAAGGACCACAGAGCGATAATGGACGGCATGATACAGCTTTATGCTCAGTATATTCAAACAGAGGAAAAGAAGTCCATGGGTTTTAGAATGAGCGACTGGGACAAGAAACTCCTGAAATACGGCGGCCTTTTTGAGAAAGACATGATGGACCTCAAGGTGAACATCCCGCTGGAAAAAGCGCTGGATAACGGCTGGAGCATCCTGGCACAATGCTTCAAGCCCGAAGAGACGAATTTCCGAACAGAGCTCATAACCGAGTTCTGGCCGGGGCAGAGAGCATAGAGCAGAGCAGAAGGTGGAAGATCTGTCATTCCCGCGCAAGCGGGAATCCATCTGAACCGTCCCATTCTGGATCCCCGCCCCCGCTTTCGGGGGGGCAAGCTTTTGCGCGGGGATGACAAAGACGGACAATCAGGGGACATGCCCCCTTCTAGAACAGGGGATATGCCTTTTGGGGACACCCCTGAGCACGAAAATCACCCGTTTTTCACGGTTTTTTTGATCTCTCGCCCGAATAAGGAAAACGCATGGCGGAAAAACTGCGGCTTACAAAAAACGAGCAGAAAAAACAAAAAGACGCGCTGAAAAGATTTGACCAGTATCTTCC